>NZ_RZQT01000051.1:0-43136 GCF_003998485.1 Mesorhizobium sp. M7A.F.Ca.CA.001.04.2.1 | reverse complement strand
GCGCTGACCGGATCGTTTTTCGACAGATTGTCGAGCGTTTCGGCCGACAGCACGACGCCCCAGCCGAACGTGTCGTCGGCGCGGTTGCGCTCGAACACCGTCACATCGTGGGCGGCGTCCCTCAGTTTCATCGAAATGGCAAAGTAGAGGCCGGCTGGTCCGCCGCCGAGAACCGCAACCTTCATCTGTGCGATCTCCTCTTCGCTTGCTGGAGTTCAGTATCGCGCCGGCGACAAGATATTTCAAGCTTAAAGTTTTATATCAGAACGATCGTCCTGACATGGCGAAAGCGCGCCTGCGTGTCATCGCGCAAGCGCGCTGCCGGATCACTTTTCCGGGTTCTTCGGGCTCCACAGCACCGTCTCGGCGCCCTTCTCATAGGCCATGCCATCGGGATAGCTGATCGCTTCCAGTTGCAGCCCCCACGGCGCCTGGAAATAGAGGATGGTCTGGCCGGCGGCCGGCCCTTCCTTGACCGGCAGCGGCCCCATCCGCGTCTTGACGCCCTTGCCTTCGAGATAGGCTTTGGCAGCAGCGACGTCGTCGACATAGAAGGCGATGTGGAAGCCGCCAATGTCGCTGTTCTTCGGCGTCAGGTCCTTCTGGTCCGGTGCTGTGTATTTGAACAGCTCGATGTTCGAGCCGTAGCCACAACGCACCATGGTGACCTCTTCGATCACCGCCTTCGGATCGACGCCCAGGAGATCCTGCATGAAGGTGCCCTTGTCGTCGGCGAACGGGCCGAACGACATCGCCTTCTTGCAGCCGACCACTTCGGTGAAGAAGTCGACCGCCTGCTTCATGTCGGGAACCGTGATCCCGGTGTGGTCGTGGCCGCGCATGCCCGGGATCGAATCCGCCGAGGCCATGCCGGCGCTGCCGAGCATTGCGGCGGCGAGCGTTGCAATTGCGATTGTGGTCTTCATGTCAGTCCTCTCCATTTGGCGGGACTTGGGTCTTTGTGGTCGCACGTCCGAGGCCCGCTCGTCGGCGTGCGTATGCATTCATGGCGGCGCCTTGGCGGCGGAAGGAATGTCCAGCCAACTCGCATCGATCTCGGGCAGCGGAATGGCCGCGATGAGATCGCGCGTGTAGCTTTGCCGCGGCTTGTCGAACAAGGTGTCGGTGGCGCTCGCTTCGACGATCACGCCTTCGCGCATGACGATCACCTGCCGGCACAGCCGCCGGATGACCGACAGATCGTGGCTGATGAAAGCGACGGTCAGCCCCATCTCCGCGGCAAGCTCCTCCAGCAGGGTGAGGATCTGCGCCTGCGTCGAGACGTCGAGGCCCGAGACGATCTCGTCGGCCAGCACGAATTTCGGCGACAGCGCCAGAGCGCGCGCAATGCCGACGCGCTGGCGCTGGCCGCCCGACAGTTCGTGCCGATAGCGGCTGGCGAAACTTTGCGGCAGGCCGACACGCTGCAGCGCCTCGGCGACGCGCGCCTTCAGGTTGTCGCCAAGACCATTCTGCTTCAAAGGCGCGGCGATAATGCTGGCAATGGTGCAGCGCGGGTTGAGCGACGACATCGGATCTTGAAAAATCATCTGCAGATTGCGCCGCAGCGGCCGCAGCTCCGCTTCCGGCAGATTGGTGATGTCGCGGCCGTCGAAGCGGATGCTGCCGGCGCTTGGCTCCAGCAGGCGCACCAAAGCGCGGCCGAGCGTCGACTTGCCCGAACCGGATTCGCCGACAATGCCGGTCACCGAGCCCCGCGGCAGGTCGAAGTCCAGGCCCTTCAGGATTTCGGCCAATGGCGCGCGGCCGATCAGTGGCTTGCGCGTCATGTCGGGCAGCGCGACCTTCAGCCCGCGCACGGAGAACAACGGTTCAACCATGCGGCCGCCTCCAGGCTTGGTCGGCGGCAGCGATCTCCGAAGCAAGTCCGGCCAGCACCGCCTCGTCCACCGGTCTTAGCGAGGCGAAAGGATCGGTGTAGCGCGGCGTCGCCGCGATCAGCGCCCGTGTGTAGGGGTGCTGCGGCGCGGCGAAGAGCGCTGCGGTCTCGGCCTCCTCCACCACCTTGCCGGCATAGAGCACCGAGACCCTCTGGCTGATCTTGGCGACGACGCCGAGATCATGGGTGACGAACAGGATCGCCGTGCCATGCTCGCGCTGCAACGCAGCGATCAGCCGCAGGATCTGCTTCTGCACGGTGACGTCGAGCGCCGTGGTCGGCTCGTCGGCGACGATCAGCCTTGGCTCCGCGGCGAAGGCGGCGGCGATCAGCACGCGCTGGCGCATGCCGCCGGACAGTTCGTGCGGATAGCTTTTGAGCACGCGGTCGGGGTCGCGGATCTGCACCTCGTCCAGCAACTGGCGAATGCGGGTATCGGCCTTCTCGCCACTCCAGCCGAGGATGCGCACCAGCCGGTCGGTCATCTGCGAGCCGATGCGGCGTGACGGGTTGAGAGCGGTCAGCGGGTCCTGCGGGATCAGCGCCGTGCATGCCCCGATCAGCGTGCGCCGTGCCTTGGGCGGCAACTTGCCGAGGTCTTCGCCCTCAAGCAACATATCGCCTTCGACGATGCGCACGCTCGACGGCAGCACACCAAGCACAGCCTTGCCGATCATCGTCTTGCCGGCGCCGCTTTCGCCGACCAACGCGCGGACCTCGCCGGGTTGGACGGAGAGCGACACCGAACGCAGCACGCGCTGGCCGTTGGGCAGCACGGCGCTCAGATTGGCGATGTCAAGGCAGACCGCGCTCATCGCAGCACCGGGTCGAAGCGCGTCTTCAACGCCTCGCCGAATTGGCTGAACGACAGCACGGTGAGGATGAGCGTGATCAGCGGGAACACCAGCACCCACCAGGCCTGATGGATCGACAGCCGGCCCTCGGCGATGATGCCGCCCCAGGTCGGGTCGTCGGTCGAGATCGACAGATTGACGAAGGACAGGATCGCCTCGACGATGACGGCGATGCCCATTTCCAGCGACAGCAGCGCCACGATTGACGGCACCACATTGGGCAGCACTTCGCGCAGCATGATGCCGATGCGGCCATAGCCGGCGATGCGGGCATTCTCGACATAATCCATGCGCGACTGGCCCATCGTCTCGGCACGGATCACCCGGCAGAAACGCGTCCAGTCGATGATGGCGATGGCCAGGATGACGGAACTCAAGCCCGTGCCGAGCACCGCAACCAAAAGGATGGCGAACAGCACCGGCGGAAATGCCATCCAGACATCGACGATGCGCGAGATGATGCGGTCGGCCCAGCCGCCGAAATAGCCGGCTATGAGCCCCAGCATCGAGCCGACCAGGCAGGCGGCGATGGCCGCGGCGAAAGCGACGATGAAGGCGATGCGGCCGCCGAAGATCAGTCGCGACAACAGATCGCGGCCGAGGCTGTCGGTGCCGAGCCAATAGCCGGGTTCGGCGCCGGCCATCCAGAACGGCGGCAACCGTTCCAGCATCAAATCCTGCGCCAGCGGATCCTGCGGCGCGACCAGCGGCGCGAAGATTGCCGCCAGAAGCGCCAGCAGCAGCCAGCCGCCGGCCAGCCACAGACGCGGCGACACAGCTCGTCTTTGAGCGCGGCCCTCATCCATGGCGCAGCCTTGGATTGAGCAGTGCGTACATCATGTCGACGCTGAGGTTGATCAGCACGAACAGCAGCGCGAAGACCAGAACGATGCCCTGGATCAGCGGCAGGTCGCGGTTGATGACGGCGTCGATCGCCATGTTGCCGAGGCCTTCATAGGAAAACAGCCGTTCGACGATGACGGTGCCGCCGATGAGGAAGGTGAACTGCACGCCGACCAGCGTCAGCGTCGGCAAAGCGGCATTCTTCAAGGCCTCGCGCAGGATGACCTGCGTTTCCGAAAACCCCTTGACCCGCGCCAGCACGACGTAGTCGAGGTCGAGCACTTCCTTCAGCGACTGTTTCAGCAGCTGCGAGATGATCGCCGCCAGCGGCAGCGCCAGCGCCACGGCCGGCATCAGCATGTGTTTCAGGAGATCCCAGGTCAGGTCGAGGCGCAGACGAAGCAAGCTCTCGAACAGATAAAACTGGGTGACGAAGGGCAGGTCGAGCTGCGGCGACACCCGGCCGGAAATGTCGAAGATCGGCACCAGCACGCCGAACAGCAGGATCAGCACCAGGCCCCACAGGAAGTCGGGAATGGAAAGCGCCGCGCCGCTGGCGATGTCGATGCCGGCCTCGACCGCCGTGCCGCGTTCGCGCGCGCCGATGATTGCCGTCGTGCCGCCGAGCGCCACCGCCATCACAAGCGCGACGATGGCAAGCTCCAGCGTCGCTGGCAGCCGGTTGAAGACGAGACCCAGCACATCCTGCCTGAGCGAAATCGAGGTGCCGAAATCGCCCCTGGCGACGCCTGACAGCCAGATGAAGAATTGCTGCACGATGGTCTTGTCGAGGCCGTAGAGCGCTCGCAGCCGGGCAATGTCGACATCCGTAGCACCAGGCGGCAGCATCATGGCGATCGGATCGCCGGGCGCGACGCGGATCACGACAAAGACGACGATGGCCACGCCGAACAGCGTGATCAGCATCGTCAGCAGACGGATCAGGAATCTTTGCAGGAGCATTCTGGCGTAGGCCTAATGCGTTTCAGTGACTGATGGAACGAAGACCCCTCATCCGGCCGCTTCGCGGCCACCTTCTCCCCGAGGGGAGAAGAGGTCGCTGACGGCTGAGCCGGTCTCTTCTCTCCAGCGGGGAGAAGGTGGCCCGAAGGGCCGGATGAGGGGGCCTGCGCAAGTTGGGAGAAGGCATGCCGGCTTTGCGACAGCGCGCCTTTCTCGACTCTCTCAGGCCGGGGTCATCAGGGCCGGCAGCAGCGCGCCCGACACATGCTGAACCACATTGACGCCCTTGGCATGGACGATGGGCTGCGCATACTGCATCAGCGGCAGCACATAGGCCTGCTCGGCGATGTATTTGTCGACAGCCTTCCAGCCGGCGATGCGCTTGGCCTCGTCCTTCTCGCCCCACAGCGGGTTGATCATGTCGATCAAATCCTGGCTGTCCCACACCGAATGCGGGCTCGGGCCGTACATGGCAAAGCCGGTCGAGGTGGTCGGATCGCCGATGGCGTTGCCCCAGTTGTAGAAGGCGGCCGGCGCCAGCTTATCGGCGGCGCGCAGTTCGTAGTGCTTTGCGATCTCGTAGACCTCGATCGTCGCCTCGATGCCGACCTTGCGCCACATGCCGACGATCGCCTGGATCATCTCATAGTCCTTGGGCTTGAAGCCCTTGGTCGTCTGGATGGTGAACTTGACCGGCTTTTCCGGCGAATAGCCGGACGCAGCCAGCAATTCCTTGGCCTTTTCCGGATTGTGCTCGACCTTGATCGACGCGTCGTAGGATGCGTATTCCGGCGTTTCCAGCGTATCGATCGGCTGTCCGTAGCCGCGCAGCAGGCGATCGACCAGCAGCTTCTTGTCGACGGCCATCACGGCGGCCTGACGGACGTTCTTGTCCAGCATCGCCTCGATGTCGTTGAAGAAGATCATGCCGATGTCGGAAACGTTCTTGCACGAGCCGGCCAGCCCGTCCTTGGCGATCAGCCGGTCATACTCCTCGTAGGGGATTTCGAGCGTCACTTGCGAGGAGCCGGATTCGATCTCGGCGACGCGGCTTGCCGCGTCGGCGACGAACTTGATCGTCACATTCTCGAAGGCCGGCTTGCCGCCCCAGTAGTTCGGGTTTGCCTTGAGCCGCAGGAAAGCGTTGCGCTCGAACTTTTCCACCATGTAGGGGCCGGTGCCGATCGGCGCCTTCTCGAAACCTTCCGCGCCGACCTTCTCGTAATAGGCCTTCGGCATGATGTAGCCGGTCAGGAACGACATCCATTTGAAATAGACCGGGTCGAACTGCACGACGTCGCCGGTGATCTTGTTGCCGTCGATCTTGAAGTTGTTGACGTTCTTCCAGACGAACTGGATCGGGTTGCCGGTCTTTTCGTCGCCGGCCCGCTGCAGCGACCAGACCACGTCCTCGGCCGTGAACGGCGAGCCGTCATGCCAGGTCACGCCTTCGCGCACCGCCATCATGATCTTGGTGCGGTCGTCGTTCCAGCCCCATTCGGTGAGCAGGCCCGGCGCGAAGGACAAATCGGGCTTTTGCGGGATGAATTGGTCGAACACCGACTGGTAAAGCCCCTGGATGGTCGGGTTGACGGCCGACGGGCCGGTGGTTGGATCCCAGGATGGCAGGTTGACGTTGTAGGCGATGGTCAGTTCGCCGGCAGCCGCCCTAGCGATCTGCGGCAGGCCGACGGCGGCCACCCCGAGTGCCGCGGCGCTGTATCCCAGCAATTCACGTCTGTTGATTGTCATGGTCGTTCCCCTTGTTGGTTTTGTTTCTGCGCGGCGTCTTCATGTCATCGGTTCAGGCTTCTTGGGCAGCAGCGCCTTGCCCCTCGTAGCCTCAAGGAAATCTCCGGCTCCTACCTCCCGCCAAGCTGTTGTGCGAGCATGAAGCCCGACGCCGCACCTGTGCCGGCGCCCGGCCATGTCGCGGCTCCAGTGAGGTGCAGATGCGCCACCGGCGTGTTCCAGCCGGCATAGTTGCGCGCCGGGCGGAATAAAAAGTTCTGCGCCAGATGATGGCTGCCGCAGACCTGGTCGCCACCGACGAGATTCGGGTTCTCACGCTCGAGGTCGATGGGCGAGAAGACGGCGCGGCCGAGGATCTTGTTGCGCAGGCCGGGCGCATAGGTCTCGATGATGTCGAGGACACGCTTGGCGTAGACCTCCTTGACCTTGTCCCAATGGTCCGGTGCGATCTTGCCGGCGGCATCGCCCAGGATTTCGGCCGGCAGCATGCGCACTTGCACCCACAGCACATGCTTTCCCTGAGGCGCCCGCGACGGGTCGATCGCCGTCGGCTGGCCGACCACCAGCACAGGCTCGTCCGGCAGCATGCCCGCCATGGCCTGCTGATAGGTGCGCGACATGGCGTCGAGCGACGGCGACAGATGCACATAGGCGAACTGCCGAAGCTCCGCTCCGGCACGCCAATCCGGCAAATCGTCCAGCGCCAGGTGGATCATCATCGTGCCTGGCGCATGGCGGAATTTCTGCATCGCCGTGTCGAAGCCGGCGTCGCCCGAACCATTGGGCAGCAATCTGCCCGTCAGCGCCTTGGGCGCGACGCCGGCAATGACTGCCCTGGTGGCGGTATGCGACTCGCCCGAAGCGAGCCGTACGCCGGTCGCCCTGCCGGCGGAAACCGTGATCTCGGCGACTTCGGCGCCGGTGACGATCTTGCCGCCGGCGGAGGTCACCATGCCAGAGAGGGCACGGATGATGGTATCGGCGCCGCCCTTGCCCAGCACCATGCCGAAACTCTGGTTGGCCATCGATTCCAGATAGGGGAACACGGCACCGCCGGCGATATCCGGGGCGAAGTCGAGATGCATGCCCCAAGTGGCGAGCGTTGCCCTGATATGCGGCGACTCGAAAGTTTCCTCCAGCCAGGCGCGGGGTGAGGACAGCAGCAGCCGGCCCGTATCGAGCGAACCGGCGATGCCCTTCTTGCGCCACAGGTTCCACGCCGTGCCGGCAAGCGCGCGGGCACTCATCGGCGAACCCAGCAGCCGGAACAGGTGTTCGGCCTCCGCCGGGAAGGCGGCGACCAGCCTGCGCCATGTGGCGGCGTCGGCGGCGGAAAAGGCGGCGATGCGCGCGGCCGTCTTTTCCAGATCGTTGCTGACGCCGAACCAGCGCCCGTCAGGGAATGCGCTGGCGAAACAGTCGGCGACCGGGGCGAACTCCAGCCCCTGCGCTTTCAATTCATTTGCATATTTCCGGTGGAAGGCCGAGCCGGCGAAGAGGCTGAGGTTCATCGCGCCGAAATCGTGGCGGAAGCCGGGAAGGGTGAATTCGCGCGTCTGGACGGCGCCGCCGATTATCGCGCCGCGCTCGAAAACCCCTGTTTTCCAGCCTTGGAGCGCCAAATGCGCGGCGCATGCCAGACTGTTGTGGCCCGCCCCGACAAAGATGGCGTCGAACTCGCTCACGCCCCGTCCCCATTTCCTTTATGCTTAAAGATAATTGCAGATGCATATGTTTTCGTCTAGTAGGATATTAAGGGCCGAGACGAGCCTTGATCATCACACGAAAGAGGGAACTTCAAACCATGGACACGCAAAAACTCCTCGGCGAAGTCGCCGGCCAGCTTCTTTCAGGCGCCATCAAGGTGGTCGACCTGTCGGCGCCGCTCGGGCCGGACACGCCGTTGATCAAGCTGCCGCCGGAACTCGCCGTCGACACGCCGAAGGTCGAGATCCACAACATCTCCCGTTACGACAAGAACGGTCCGTGGTGGGCCTGGAACTGGCTGAAGCTCGGCGAACATTCGGGCACGCATTTCGACGCGCCGCAGCATTGGATCAGCGGCAAGGATTATCCGGACGGCGCCACCGACACCATTCCGGCGCAGAATTTCGTCGGCCCGGTCAATGTCATCGACTGTTCGAAGGAAGCCGCCGCCGACCCCGATTTCCTGCTCACCGTCGACCACATCAAGGCCTGGGAAGCCGAGCACGGTGCGATCAATGCCGGCGAATGGGTGGTGATGCGCACCGACTGGTACAAGCGCAACGGCTCGGAAGCCGAGTTCCTCAATGCCAACGAGACCGGCCCGCACACGCCCGGCCCGACGGCCGAAGCCATCCAGTTCCTGATCAGCAAGGATATCAAGGGCTGGGGCTCGGAGACGATCGGCACCGATGCCGGCAAGGCCGGTGGCATGGAGCCGCCATTCCCGGCGCACACGCTGATGCACAAGGCCAACCGCTACGGTCTCGCCAGCCTCTGCAACCTCGACCAGCTGCCGCCGAAGGGCGCCATCCTGATCGCGGCGCCGCTCAAGATCGAGCACGGCACCGGCAGCCCGATCCGCGCGCTGGCACTGGTGTCGAAGCAATAAAGCGAGGTGGGTCTTCGGGAGAAGATCATGCGCGAAGGCGAAACTGGAATAGTGGGTAAAGGGTGGCAGGCTTGTAGCGCCAGCGCTCTATGGCGCCCCCCTCTGTCCTGCCGGACATCTCCCCCTCAAGGGGGGAGATTGGCCTTCACAATGGTTTTCGCCAATCTGCGACGTTGCAGGATTGAGTGGGGCGCCGAAGCTGCCAATCTTCCCCCAAGAGGGGGAGATGGCCGGCAGGCCAGAGGGGGGCGCCGTAGAGCGCAATTCCACGCGATTGAACTCCACTGCCCGCAAGCAAAGAGCAACCGCCAATGACCGCCCCCGATCACATCATCGTCGGCAGCGGCATCAACGCGCTGGTCTGCGCGGCGATGCTTGGCGGCAAAGGGGCGCGTGTGCTCGTCCTCGATCGCAACGACCGCATTGGCGGTTGCTTGCGCACCGAGGAGATCACCGCACCCGGCTTCATCCATGATGTGATGGCGACGACCTTCGTGCTGTTCATCACCTCGCCGGCCTTTGCGGCACTGGGCGCCGATCTCGCGCGCCACGGGCTGGAGTTCTGCCACACGGGCACGCCGACGGGCGTGCTGCGGCCGGATGGCAGCCATGCCGTGCTCAGCACCGACCGTGCCGCCAACATCGCCGCCCTCAATGCAATCGCGGCAGGCGACGGTGACCGGCACGCGGATGATGTCGGCGGCATCGAACGCAATGCCGGCCTGCTGTTCGGCTTGCTCGGCGGCAGCCTGTGGTCCTACCCGACAGCGAAGCTGCTTGCCGGTGATGGCTGGCGGCGTGGCCCGCGCGGCCTTGCCGCCTTCCTCGGCGAAGCTCTGGTGCCGGCGCGCGGCTGGCTCGAAAACACCTACCGGTCCGAAACCATCCGCGCGCTGTGGGCACCCTGGGTACTGCATGCCGGGCTTGGACCCGAGGACGCCTTCTCCGGCCAGATCGCCAAGGTCATCGCCTTCGCGCTGGAGGCGGCCGGAGCCCCTATCGTCAAGGGCGGCGCTATGAACCTGCTTGCCGCCTTCGAGGCTTTGATCCGAGAACGCGGCGGCGATGTCCGCACCGGCGCCGATGTCGCTTCGATCGTTCAAAGTAATGGCCGGGCAACCGGCGTGCGGCTGGCCTCGGGCGAGACAATCAATGCCGACAAGAGCGTCATCTGCTCGGTTACGCCAACGCAGCTCTATGGCAGGCTGCTTGGCGCGGATGCACCCAAAGCCGATGTCGAGGCGACGCAAAAGTACCGCTACGGCAAAGGCAATTTCCAGATCCACTATGCCCTCGACAAGCCGCCGGCATGGCGGGGCGATGGCTTGGACAAGGTGGCGCTGCTGCATCTGACCCCTGGACTGGACGGCGTATCGAAGGCCTGCAACGAGGCGGCGCGCAGCATGCTGCCGGAGGTGCCGACCATCTGCGTCGGCCAGCCGCACGCGCTCGACCCGTCGCGCTGCCCGGAGGGCAAGGCGATCCTGTGGCTGCAGCTGCCAGAGGCGCCTCGCTTTATCAAGGGCGACGCCGCAGGCAAACTGCAGGCCCCGGCCGACGGGCAATGGACCGACGCGTTGCGCGAGGCCTATGCCGATCGCGCCGAAGCGATCCTCGCCAGCCATATCGACGGCTTCAAGGACAGCATCATCGCGCGCCGCGCCTATTCGCCGGCCGATCTCGAAGCGATGAACATCAACCTGGTCGGCGGTGACCCCTATGGCGGTTCCTCGACCATCGACCAGTCTTTCCTGTGGCGGCCGTTCAAGACCAGCCGCAACCATCAGACCGGCATCAAGGGTCTCTACCATATCGGCGCCTCGACCCACCCGGGTGCGGGTCTAGGCGGCGGTTCCGGATTTCTCCTGGCGGGGAGGCTGTGATGGAAGAGAAGGTCGCGGAAAAGCGCCAGCGCATTTCGACCCTGGGGCAGATCGGGCTGCAGCAATTCGCGCCCTATCTGATGAACCGCATCATGGGCCGCTACAACGCCACCTTGCGCGACGATTTCCGCAAGCAGGGCCTGACCATCCCGCAGGTCCGCACGCTCGCCGTGCTGTCGGTCACCGACGGTATCACCGTCAACGACCTCTCGGTCTATACGGTCATCGAGCAATCGACCTTGAGCCGGACCCTCGATACGCTGGAGCGCCAGGGTCTGGTGCGACGCGAGCAGGGTGTCACCGACAGCCGAATCCGCCATGTGTTCCTGACCGACGAGGGCCGCGCCGAGTTCACCCGCGCCTGGCCGGCCATGCACGACGCGTTCGAAGCGATGTTCGACGACATCGACGATGCCGAATATTCCGCACTCATCGCCACGCTTTTGAAGATGCTGAAGAACATTCGCAAGCACGACATCTAGACCTACGCGCCGCCAGCGCTGGCGGTAACGGAAGGGAGAAAAAGAATGGCCGAACGGTCTTTTGCCAGGGAAGTCGAAAAACTCAGGCTCGGTGCCGGCGAGGAGTTTGCCGGCGAAGGCATTCTCGCCATCACCAAGGCGCTGCTGCAATGCGGCGTCGGCTATGTCGGCGGCTATCAGGGCGCGCCGATCAGTCACCTGATGGACGTGCTGGCCGACGCGCAGGACATTCTGGGCGAGCTCGGCGTGCATTTCGAGGCCAGCGCCTCGGAAGCCACTGCCACCGCCATGCTGGCGGCGTCAGTGCATTATCCCATTCGCGGTGCGGCGACCTTCAAGTCGACCGTCGGCACCAATGTTGCCTCCGACGCGCTCGCCAACCTCGCCTCCGGCGGCGTCACCGGCGGCGCGCTGATCATCGTCGGCGAAGACTATGGCGAGGGCTCCTCGATCATGCAGGAGCGCAGCCATGCCTTCGCCATGAAAAGCCAGGTGTGGCTGCTCGACCCGCGACCGAACCTGCCATCGATCGTCAAGGCGGTGGAGGATGGTTTCGAGCTGTCGGAGATTTCCAACACGCCGGTCATGCTGCAGGTGCGCATCCGCTGCTGCCACGTGCATGGCCATTTCATCGCCAAGGACAACAAGCGACCGCCGATGACGGTCGCCGATGCCCTCGACGCGCCGCGCCGCGACACCGGCCGCATCGTGCTGCCGCCCGCCTCCTTCCTGCATGAGAAGGAGAAGGTGCAGAAACGCTGGCCGGCGGCGGTCGACTTCATCGCCAAGAACAAGATCAACGAGTTCTTCGGCTCGGACCATGGCTCGGTCGGCATCGTCATGCAGGGCGGCATGTACAATTCGGTCATCCGCGCGCTGCAGCGGCTCGGCCTTGCCGACATTTATGGCGACACCGACGTGCCGCTCTATGTGCTCAATGCCGTCTATCCCTTGATCGATGACGAGTTCCTGTCGTTCTGCGAGGGCAAGCAGTCGGTGCTGGTCGTCGAGGAAGGCCAGCCCAACTACATCGAACAGGCCTTTGCTTCGATGCTGCACAAGGCCGGTCGAGGCACCAGGCTGGTCGGCAAGGAGCACCTGCCGATGGCCGGCGAATATACCGGCCAGGTCATGCTCGACGGCATCGGCGCCTTCCTGCGCGCCGAGGCGCCGCATCTTTTGCCGGGCGAGGTGCGCGCGCCCAACAAGGTTGGCGACGGCGTTGATGCCGCCGACCTCATCAATGTCGTGCCGGGCCGTCCGCCGGGCTTCTGCATCGGCTGCCCGGAACGGCCGATCTTTGCCGCGACAAAACTGGTCGAGCAGGAGCTAGGCAAGCATCACATCGCCTCCGACATCGGCTGCCATCTGTTCTCGATCATGCCGCCTTTCGAGCTCGGCGCCACCACCATGGGCTACGGGCTGGGCCCGGCCTCCGCCTCGGCCTTCAATTCGCCTGATGCCAAGCGGCGGTCCATCTCCTTCGTCGGCGACGGCGGCTTCTGGCACAACGGCCTGACCTCCTCAATTGGCAACGCGGTGTTCAACAAGAACGACGGCGTCATCGTCATCGTCGATAATTTTTACTCGGCCGCCACCGGCGGCCAGGACATCCTCTCATCCCGCGCCGGCAACAAGACCAAGTCGACGAAGCATCCGATCACCGAGGCGGTCAAAGGCATGGGCGTCAAATGGCTGCGCCATGTCGACCGCACCTATGACGTGACCAAGATGCAGGACACGCTGCGCGAGGCGCTGACGACGGAGGAGAAGGGGCCGAAAGTCATCGTCGCCTCGTCCGAATGCATGCTCAACCGCCAGCGCCGCGAAAAGCCGCTGGTCGACAAGGCGATCAAGGGCGGGACCCGTGTCATGAAACCGAAGTTCGGCGTCGATGAGGACATCTGCACCGGTGACCATGCCTGCATGCGGCTGTCCGGCTGCCCATCGCTGTCGGTCAAGTCGCTCGACGATCCTTTGCGCGACGATCCGGTCGCGCATATCGACCAGAGTTGCGTCGGTTGCGGCAATTGCGGCGAGGTCGCCGATGCGGCGGTGCTCTGCCCGTCCTTCTATCGCGCCGACGTCGTCCACAATCCAAGCCGCTGGGATCGCTTCCTGGAAGCCGCGCGCCGCGCCACCATCAGCCTGTTGCAGCGTCGCCGCGAAAGCCGGCGCCTGACTTTCGCCGATGCTTGACGCCGTCCCCCCACTTCGCGCCCATGCCGGCGCTCAGGATGGTGAGCGTGTCATCAAGCTCGCCGTGCTGGCGGTCGGCGGCCAGGGCGGCGGCGTGCTCGCCGATTGGATTACCGATGTCGCCGAGCGCAACGGCTATGTCGCGCAGTCGACCTCGGTCGCCGGCGTCGCCCAGCGTACCGGCGCCACCATCTACTATGTCGAGATGGCCCGCGACACCGGCCGGCTGCCGGTCTTTGCACTGTCGCCCTCGCAGGGCGATGTCGACATACTGATCGCGGCGGAGTTGATGGAAGCCGGCCGCGCCATCATTCGCGGCTTCGTCACGCCCGAGCGCACCACGCTGATCGCCTCGTCGCACCGCATCGCCGCCGTGTCGGAAAAGATCGAACCGGGCGACGGCCGCGCCTCGTCGTCCAAGGTGCACGCGACGGCGGAAGCCGCATCGAAACGCTTCATCGCTTTCGATATGGAGAAGATCGCCGCCGACAATGGCTCGATGATCTCGGCCAGCCTGCTTGGCGCGCTGGCAGGGTCCGGCGCCCTGCCGTTCACGCGCGAGAGCTACGAACAGGCGATCGGTGCCGGCGGCCGGGGCGTCAAGGCCAGCCTCGCCGCCTTCGGGGCCGCGTTTGATCGTGCGCGCGGCACGGCAGCACCGGCGCCTAGGCCGGCCGAGCCAGCGATCGTCGAATCTGCCCTGGGCGCAGGACAGGTGAGTGGCCCGCAAAACCTGCTGCAAGGCTGGCAGGCCTTGGCTGCCCGCATCGATCTGTTGCCGGTGGCCGTGCGCGACATGGCGCTTCGAGGCTTGAGAAAGGTCGTCGACTATCAGGACATCGCCTATGGGCGCGACTATCTCGACCGGCTGGACAAGGCCGTCGCGCTGGACGGGCCGATTCAGGGCTATGGCTTGTCCATCGCTGCCGCCAAGCATCTGGCCAACGCGCTGTGCTACGACGACATGATCCGCGTCGCCGATCTCAAGACACGTTCGACGCGCGACAAACGCGTGCGCCGCGAGGTCGGCGTCAAGGATGGCTCGATCCTGCAGGTGACCGAATATTTCCATCCGCGCATCGAGGAGTTCTGCGGCACGCTGCCGGCGGGTCTGGGCAGCTACATCGAGGACCGGCCGAAGCTCGCCGCCTTTCTCGACCGTCGCATCAACCATGGCCGCCGCATCCGCACCGACAGTTTTGCCGGCTTTGCCGCTCTGTGGTTCATCGGTGGCCTGCGCCGCTGGCGCCGCAGCCTGCTGCGCCACAAGGTTGAGATCGCGCATCTCGATGGCTGGTACGCGCTGGCGCTCGACCATGTGCCCCAGGATTACGCACTGGCCGTCGAAATCCTCAACTGCCGCCGGCTGATCAAGGGCTATAGCGACACCCATGTCCGGGCGCAGTCGAAATTCGACCGGGTGCTGTCCGCGCTCGACATGGTCAAGGGCCGCACCGACGCCGCCGACTGGATCCGCCGCCTGCGCGAAATGGCGCTGAAGGACGAGAAGGGCGACATGCTGGACGGTGCGCTGAAGACCGTGGCGACGCTGGGGCCAGATAAAATCGGCTGAGATAACTAGCGAGCATCTACCGATTGGAGCGGCGCCAGCCCACGCAGCGGCACCGCTTCCGGGAACAGATGCAGCAGGCCTGAATCGACGCGCCGGCGCAGATGCGCATCGACCTCCGCCCGATCCTGACAACCATGAAACCTGCCGCCGCAATGGTCGCGCAGGCGCACGAGGTCGGCCATGACAGGCGACATCGGCAGGCCGGCGGCGTCGAGCAGGCTCGCGCTGAGGAAGCCGATGTCGAGCGGCGCCAGGTCAGGCATCGGATGGCGCAAAGGATGGTTGAAGGTGGTGAGCGTGTAGAAAGTGCGATAGGCAAGCGAGCCAGGGGTCGCCAAGGCGTCGTCCCCGGCGATCGCCTCGACGAACGGCTTGGTCGCCGACGACTGGTGATCGCCGAATTCGAGCACCACGGCGCCGCGTTCACCGGCATCCGCTTGCCTCTTGTCGAGGAAATCCTGGAAATCGCCGCGCGCTACCGCCATCCGGCGCAGATACTCATTGGCCTGGAAATCGCCCGAGAAAGGCTCGCCCTCGACCTTCAGCCCGGGCTCCATCCGCCCCTCATAGGGTGAGTGCGGAAACATGGTCTGGATTTCGAGGAACAGCGGCCGGCCGTCTTCCCTATGGTGCCTGGCGATGAATGCCTCGGCCGCCTGGTAATAAAAGTTGTCGCGCAGGTGATAGAAGGGCGCGGCGATGTCCTTGATGTCGAGCACGGTCTCGAAACCGATCGATTTCAGGAACGGCCCTTCATTGACGAACGAAAAGTCCATCGGCGTCATCACGACAGTCCGATATCCGCAGCGCGCCAGCACCTCCGGCAAGGCTCCGGCGACCCTTGTCCTGCAGGGTGATGGTCAGATAGGGGCTTCGCCAGCCGAAATCGGTGGCCGACAGGCCGGTCATCAGCGACAGATTGGTGATCCAGGTGCCGCCGCCAAACGTCTCGACCTGCATCTGGTGCGGCGTGCCGGCCCCCGGTGCGAATCTCTGCAGGAATCCCGCGCCGTTGCCGACCTGCGGAAAATAGCCGGGATCGGACTGGCTTTCGCTGAGCACGAAAAAGACGTCGGGAAGATCAGCCCGGTCGCCGCAATCGACCGTGTCGGCAAAAGGCGGCTGCGGCGCCACGGCTTGCAGCCGCTTTTCGAAGCCCGATTCTACAACGAGGTTGTGCAAATCCAGCAGCGAGACGAAGAAGGCCGACATGTGCCGGCCCTGCATGTAGTAGAAATAGCGGTCCTTCGAGGCCTCGGCCGGAAAGGTCAGCGGCACCAGAACGACGAGCGCCGCCATCACCAGGACGCGTGCCGACACCGGCCAGCCAATTTTCCGATCGATCCGGAACAGAAGCACCGCCGCCCCGATGCCGAGCCCTAGGGCAATGATGACCGGCGCGATCAGATGGAGGTAGGAGCCGAGCAGGAAACGATACACTTCCGGGTCCCTCGACACGAAGACCGTGTCGTAGAAGTGCAGCGAAAATCCTTTCAGCCGGAACTTGATCGCCGAAACCACGGTGACGAAGGCAATGCCCATCCAGGCGAGGTAGACGGAAAAGGCAAGGCGCCCCGAAGCCAGGAACAGAAGTCCGGCAAGGGCAGCCACCAGCGCCAGCGAGAACGGCACCGACAGCCATTCGTGCTCGGCCCGTCCGGCGGCGAAGACGCCTGCAAGGCTGACCACGGCCAGCGTCAGCGGATGGCAGAGCACCCGTCCAAGACCTTGAAGCTGAACCACAGATTTTCCCACGAAGATGCCTGAGCATAGTTTCGGGAAATTCTTCGATTATTTGCGGGCTAAGAACAAATGTATAGTGGATTTAACCTTAACTCGGCTGGTCGGGATTGTCCGGTGCGCGCCAGCGCTCGCGCGGGGCCGCCCCGAAAGGTGCCCGGCCCCGCGGTGCTTTGATCAGTAATGGTGCCAGTGGCGCCAGTGATGATGCGGATGCCAGACGTAGGCCGGACCGTGCCAGTAGTGGTAGCGCGGGCGCACGACGACGACGCCGTTCGGCACGCAGCGGCCCCATCTGTTAGGGTGCCAGCCGATGCCGCAGCCCCAGCGGACATGCTCGACCAGTGCCGGGGTGGCTGGCTTGGCAACGGACACGATGGGCATTGCGCTGGACGCGGAGGCTGTCACGACAGTTCCACCGATGGCCAGGATAGCGGTTGCTGCATAGTTTTTCAGGCGACTCATAATTGGACTCCGAGTGCTTTCGACGATGAAGATGGCCGTCCTGTATGGTGCACAGGGCAGGCTTGTCCCTTCGCATCGTTAAACGGCGTCTCCGGCCTTTTCCGTCGGTCGTCATGGCGATTTTTTTGGCGTAACGGTGGCGCGGCGTTCCATATGGCGCAGCAACGCCTGTGCCAGCACGCTCCGGTTTTCAGGCGATGTGCTCGCCGCGAAGTCGACAATGGCCTGTTCAAGCCGGCTGCGCACCGTCACATCGGCATTGCGTGCCCGTTCCAGGGCGGCGGACAAGGCGGCCTTGTCCATGACAGGCTGCTGCAACAGGTCCGCTGCCTCCTGCCTCGCCTGCTGGCCATCGAGAATGATCTGACTGGACTGCACGCGAACCTGGCGCAGCGCCTCGCGGAACGCCTTGCGGTCCTGGTTGGCAAGCTGTCGGCCAGCCGATTCCAGCGAGACAGCCGCGCCCGCTTTGGCATTTCTCAGCCAGACCGCGCCGCCGACGAATGCGCCCGCAAGAAAGACGTTCAGCACCACGGAAGTAATGACCAGACCACGGATCCAGCGCGGGCTCATAGGTTTTCCTCACCGTTCTCGGCATCCGGGCCGGCATCGCCAAACGCCGTTACATCGGTATCCAGCACATAATGGTCCGGCTGGACCTCCGGCGTGACGATGGTCACCAGGGCCAGTCCTGCCACGGCACCGGCCAGACCAATGCCGGCAAGTCCAAGTCCCAGCCACCAGAACCACTGACGCCGGCGCTGGACGATGTGCCGGCCGGCAGCCTGCAGAATGCTGCTGTGCAGTGCCTTGTCCGGGGCGTCGACGCGGTAGCTGTCGAGCAGCGCGTCAAGTGTCCCGGCCTGCCTCAAGATGGCCTCGCCCGCGTCGCTTGCGGCAAAGACCGTGCCGGCCATTCGCTCGGCCTCGGGCCATCGCCGCAAGTCGCCGCCATAGGCCTGCGCCAAGGCGGCAAAGCGCCTGGCATCCATTGCGGGTTCGTTCCTGGACCCTTCAGCCATGTGTCTCCCCCTTGCCCGTCGGCGCCGAGCGCCAGGCGGCACCAGCAAGGCGCAATGGCCGTGCTGCGTTGCTGCTTGCCCGGCGTTTACTCATCGGCGCCATCCTCCGCCAGGATCGCTTGCAGCGACCGCCGGCCGCGCGCGAGCAGGCTTTCCAGGGCATCGACGCTGATCTGCAGTGTCGCTGCCGCCTCGATATTGGACATCCCCTGATAGTAGACCAGAACGATCGCTTCGCGCTGGCGCGGCGCTATGGCTTGCAGCGCCCGTTCGACCCGATGGGCTTCTTCCTCGGAATGAGCATCGGGAAGCGGCGCAGGATCGGCGACGTCCGGCAGGTCGCCGGTCACCCACTCGCGCCTGCGACGCAGCCGGTCGTAGCAAAGGTTGAGCGTCACCCGGTGGATCCAGCTGTCGAAGCGCGCATTGCCGCGCCGCCAGCTCGCGGCATGGCGCCAGATCCGCACGAAGGTTTCCTGCGCGACATCCTCGGCCTCCGCCGCATCGCCGAGCATGCGCACGGCAAGCGCCAGGATACGCGGCAGCTTGCGCGCGACGAGCGTTTGCACGGCTGCCGGCTCGCCGGCGCCGACACGGCGAACCAGCTCCTCGTCCGGATCCGCAGCCATCAGTCGGCGCACTCCCGATGTTCATCGCGCGTCATTGCCTCTTGGTCATTGCTCTTGCTTGGGAGCGGTTTTGTGGCCCGGCAGTTCGTCGGCTGTCAGAATGCCATCGGCATTCTTGTCCAGCCGGGCGAAGCGCTTGGCGAAGAACGCATCGAGTTCGGCGCGATCGATGAAGCCGTCATGGTTGGAATCGATCCGTGCGAAGGATCTGGCGGCGTCGCCCTTGACGTTGCGCTTCGCCTGAAAGGCCTCCCATTCCAGCAGGCTGATCTTGCCGTCGCCATCCGTGTCGGCCGCCATGATCGCCTTTTCGCGCCGCTTCTGGAATTTGGCCAGCGTGATGTCGGACCTGCTCCCCGACGCGCCTGGCGCGGCAAGTGGCGCGGCGGTCTGCGGTGCAGGCGGGGTCGTTGCCTGGGCAAGAGCCGCAACCGTCTGCAAACTCAAGGCAACGACTAATATCGAACGGCTGATCATGTTGTGCGTCTCCAGCTTGGCGCGACGCAGACGGCTTGTGCCGTCATCGCGCTTCATCCGTTAAACGCCGCGACCCGGAAAATCCGTCGGTCGCGCGTGCTGATCCGTTCGTGCTCGGGTGCGCATCCCGTCGATCGGGATGGAAGGAGCTCTAGTCCGACTGGTCGGCCGCAATCAGTTGTTCGGGCTTGAACCCGGCATGCTGCGGGGTCCACACCTCGCCCTCGCGATTGAACCAGTGGCACAGATACATGCCCGAGGCTGCGCCATCGCTGACCGTCATCCTGGGGCCTCCGGATTTCAGCTTGACCACGTCTCCGGTCTTGAAATTGTTGGGCATTTTTTGACCTCCCATGCTGAGGCCATGAGTTTCACACCAAACCGGGGTCTCGACAATGGCAGATCTGCCAGGCCGGCGCCGCAATCCTTTGCACCAGATGCGAAGGGGTAGACGACGAAAAGGAGGGGAAATGGTGCGCTTGCGGGCAGCCAATTGCCGGCTCAAGCCATTAGAATCAAAATCGTTTTCGATGCCAAGCGGGTCGCAACGAGTTCCCTGGAGATCGTCCCGTAACGTCCTTGCCCGCGCCTTGAGCCGGCATGGGATCGGCCATCCCAGTGAGGGCGCGTCGTCCATGAACTCAACTGGAAAGCTGGCCAGTTACGAATCAGTATAAATCCGCGATGTACAAGAACACTACTGTGTGCGGCCTTCAGCGGGTAACGGCGCTGTTACACACGAAAAAATCCTTGCATGGTTTCCATAAGCGCCCGACGGCGACGGGACTAGATGCGCATTTTGTCGCGTATCCAGTTCCTAAAGATCTTGCTGGCACGATTTGGAGCATTCGCTGGAGCTTCAACAATGTAGTAGCCATTGCCAGTCGTGAAGGCGAGGTCAAAAGGGCGTACGAGACTCCCATTTGACAGCTTCTCCTCAACAAGGCGTGTCCATCCCAACGCCAACCCTTGCCCTTCGAGGGTGGCCCGCAGCAGATTGTCGTAATTTTGAAACCAGATTCCTTGCTGAGGGCGTAAAGAAGTTAGCTTCGCGAATTCAAGCCACTTGTCCCAATTCTCCCATTCGTGAGCCCGCCCATCTAGATGCAGCAGCGTCACGTTTTGAAACTTGCGGAGGTTTTCGGCGCCGACAGCATTTACATATCCTGGACTGCAAATCGGAAAAAACTCCTCACTAAACATTTTCTCTGACTTCAATTTATTCCAGTCACCGCGACCATATCTAATCGAAATGTCTATCCCGAATTTGCTCATATCCAAGCATTCATCGGTTTCAACCAGTTTTATATTGATTCCGGGATTACGAATTCGAAAATCAGCCAACCTCGGCATCAGCCAGCAACTTCCAAATGCAACGGTTGTACTAACTGTTACATTTGCCGGAATGTCAGCGACTTTCTCGTTAAACTCCCTTGAGATCAGCCATAAGCTTTCTGAAACTGTATTGTGAAATTGGCGCCCATATTCTGTAAGTGCCACGCCTCGTTGCCCCCGCTCGAACAATTTGGCGCCAAGCCTGGATTCCAGGAGCCTGACCTGCATGCTTACCGCTTCCCGGGTGACATTCAACTCATGAGCCGCAGCGGTAAAATTCATGTGGCTTCCCGCCGCTTCGAACGCGACCAGACTGTGTAGTGGCGGCAATCTCAAAGGCGGACGAGACGTCAATCTGATTTACCTCAGGCGTGATCGATCTTACGCTGACTATCCGAAAAGCACCCCGTAATCATAGTCCCAGCCATAATACGCTGAGGAAGCCAAGAGTGCCATCTCACGATAGCCATCGACAAAAGGACCCGTTGCTCGATTCATTCCAGCTCAGGTCTCTGCAACTTCGAAACAGGATTATGAGCACCGCTCATGCGCCGGCTTATGTAGAGAACGGTTGGCCTACGGAGCGCTACCGGCTCTATCATGAGGAGAAGGCCAAGGGAGGGCTTGCTCTAACGGTGGTGGGGGGGTCGACCAACGTTTCGTCGGACAGCCCGTCCGCGTTTGGGCAACTTTATGCCGGCGATGACAGCATCCTGCCTTGGTTTGAACTGCTTACCGGGGGCGTTCATTCCCATGGCGCCGCGATTATGTGTCAGCTGACACATATGGGGAGGCGTACATCCAGCGACGTAGGGGAATGGCTGCCAGTAATAGGACCATCTAACACGCGAGAACGGGCGCACCGAGCCTATCCAAAGAGTATGGAAAGGGCTGACATAGTACGCGTCACCAAGGACTTTGCGGCCGCGGCTGTACGATGCAAAAAGGGCGGTTTTGACGGAATCGAAATCCTGTCGCACTCGCACTTGCTGGGACAATTCCTATCCCCTCTGATCAATTTCAGACAGGACGATTATGGCGGCTCCCTGGAGAACCGGCTTCGACTCACCTTCGACGTCCTGAACGGCGTCCGCGATGCTGTGGGTGACGAGTTCATCATAGGGCTGAGGATCACCGGTAACGATTTCCTCAAAGGTGGGCTCAGTCGCGAGGACTGCATCGAGATCGCCCAGCGGCTTGAGCAGTGCGGTCTGGTCGACTTCCTCAACGTGCTTGCGGGAGCGCCATACGACGATCTGGGCTTGGCTCAATGGATGCCTCCTATGGGCACTCCCGCAGCCCGTTTCCTTGGAGTTGCCAAAGACATACGTGAGGCCGTTTTACTACCCATATTCTATGCAGGAGGCATTGCCGATATCGCAACTGCTCGCCATGCCCTGCGCGACGGCATTGTCGATATGGTGGGAATGACCAGGGCTCACATCGCCGATCCCTACCTGGTCTCAAAGCTGCAAACCGGGCAGGAAGATCGTATCCGCACCTGCGTCGGAATGAACTACTGCGCAGACCGGGTTAATCAAGGCAAAGACGCTTTATGCGGCCAGAATGCCGCGACCGGTCGCGAGCGTTTCTTCCCGCATCGCTTTCGCCGCCATGAAATAGCGGGTTTGCGCGCTGTCGTTGTTGGTGGAGGCCCAGGAGGACTGGAGGCGTCCCGTGTTCTCGCCGAGCGGGGCTACAGGGTGACCCTGTTCGAAGCGTCCAACCAGCTGGGTGGGCAGATTAACATGGCGGCCGGAGGTTCCACCAGGCGCCAGATGCGCGGGGTCATCGATTGGCTGGTCAATGAACTCGAGCATCTCGGCGTTGATGTTCGCTACAACATGCTGGCGGAAGCCGAGGACATCCTGCGTGAGAAACCTGTGTTGGTGGTGATCGCGACAGGCGCACTGCCGCGCTCGCTGAACATTGGCGGCGCGCATCTTGCCCGGCCGATTTGGGACGTGTTCACCGGACAGCCTCCTGTTGGAGAGGTCATCATTTTCGACGATCGAGGCGACCATCACTCGCTGGTGGCGGCGGAGGTAGCAACCCAATCCGGTGCTTGCGTCACTCTCTTAACGCCGGATCGCACACCTCTTCATAATCTCGGGCCGACGAACTACGGCGTCGGCATGCGCAACCTGTATCAGCGCGGGGTGAACTTCCTCACCGACCGTGAGATCGTTGCCTTGAGACCAGACGGCAACCGTTTGACCGTCACCGTGCGAAACGTCCTCACCGACCTGGAAGAAAAATTCCAGGCCGATCATGTCTTCTATGAAGTCGGGACGGAAGAAAACGCTGAATTGTACTTCGAACTTCAAAGTCATTCAGTCAACAACGGCCAAATAGAAGTAGCGTCTCTATTGGACGGCAAAGCCGAATACCGAACGGTGAACCCGGCCGGTGATTTCGTGTTGTTCCGGATTGGTGACGCGGTCTCTTCGAGGAACATCCATGCTGCGCTCTTTGATGCGTTGCGTGTCTGTTCCGTCATCACGGTCGCCGGACAGACCGGCTCCGATCAAGCGCGCTACTCAGTAACACATAGGCAAATGAAAGGGGAAACGACGTGAAAAATCTCCCACTGGCGGCGGCATGCCTGACAATTCTTGTACTGGAGTCACTCCCTGCGAATGCTGCATCAAGCTGCGGTGAGCTGACAATCTCCAGCATGAATTGGCAGAGCGCTGAAGTGCTGGCAAGCCTGGACAAGTTCATTCTTAAAGCTGGGTTCGGATGTGATGCGGAAATTCTCGAAGGGGACACCGTGCCGACGGTCACCTCCATGATCGAAAAGGGAAAGCCCGATGTTGCTCCCGAGATCTGGGTCGATCTGCTGCCAGATGTTGTCGCTACCGGCATCAAGCTAGGCAAGCTTGTTGAAACTGGCGCGGCCCTCAAAGATGGTGGCGTCAACGGGTGGTGGATTCCAAAGTATGTGTCCGAAGCACACCCGGATATCAAAACCATTGCGGATGCGCTCAAACATCCGGAGCTCTTTCCAGCACCTGAAGATTCATCGAAAGGGGCGGTCTTCAATGGGCCTCAGGGCTGGGGCGCGACGGTTGTTACAACGCAGCTCTTCAAAGCCTACGGCGCTGAAAAAGCCGGCTTCACCTTGATCGACACCGGATCGGCAGCCGGCTTGGATGGATCGATAGCAAAGTCATATGAGCGCCACCAAGGCTGGCTCGGATTCTATTGGGCTCCGACGTCGATTCTGGGAAAGTATGAAATGGTGAAGCTCGACTTCGGGGTTCCTTACAATCAGGCTGAATGGAAGCGTTGCAATACAGTGGCGGATTGTGCCGATCCAAAGCCAAACGTTTGGCCGCAAGATCGAGTAAAGACGATCGTCACGAAAGGCTTTTCGGATCGTACTGATCCCGCAGTGATGGAGTACCTGCAAACCCGGTCGTGGTCCAACGATACGGTGAACGGTCTCTTGACCTGGATGACCGACAACCAGGCCACTGGTGACGATGCGGCAAAGTATTTCCTCAAGACACGCGAGGATATCTGGGCCAAGTGGGTCCCGGTCGGCGTCGCCGGAAAAATCAAAGCGGCACTTTAATCAACGTGTCGCGGTGGTGGCCTTTAGAGCGGCCATCATTGCGACCGCCATTGCCCTCACTGGGCTGACCGACCGAGAACTCCTCATGGATTGGCTGACAAATTTTCCCCATCTCAATGACGAGGCCTTGCGGCTTGTCAAAAAGGGGCTGGATGACGCTTTTCGAACCTTCACCCGAACATACGGCGATTCAATTGAGGGCTTTTTCGCGCCGTTGCAGTACCTTCTGATCAAGTGCGAGCACTTTCTAACCGACACGCCCTGGCCGCTGATCATTTCGCTGGCGGCTGGGCTGGCATGGCTTGCATCCCGAAACTTGACAACCGTGGCTGGAACCGTCGTCACCCTCGTTGCAATCGGGTTCCTGAACATGTGGGACGATACGATGAAGACGGTGTCCATGATCCTTGTCTCGACGATCATAGCCATCGTGCTCGGTGCGCCGGTTGGAATTGCGATGTCGAGATCGGAGCGCATCCAGAGGGTCATCAATCCGGTACTCGATGTCATGCAAACCATGCCAAGCTTCGTTTATCTGATCCCGGTGGTGATGCTGCTGGGAATCGGCAAGGTTCCTGGTGTGATAGCCGTCGTAATCTATGCGATCCCTCCCATGATCAGGCTGACAAATCTGGGCATCCGCCTCGTGGACAAGGATGTATTAGAGGCGGCCGATGCCTTCGGTTCGTCCAATTGGCAAAAGCTGCGAGACGTCCAGATTCCCCTGGCGCTGCCGACCATCATGGCTGGCGTCAATCAGACCATCATGATGGCACTAGCCATGGTCGTCATTGCCTCGATGATCGGGGTGCAGGGCTTGGGTCAACCGGTCCTCAAAGCGATCAACAATCAGTATTTCACGCTCGGTTTGTTCAATGGACTAGCCATTGTTGGTATCGCCATCATTTTTGACCGTATCAGCCAAGCTTATGGCAAGCGGCTGCAGCGACACCTGGAGTTGATGCATGCCTGATCGTGAAGAAAAACAAGTCGGAATCGTTATCTCACATCTGTTCAAGATCTTCGGAGCCAATGCCAACAACCACCTGAATGCATTGGCGAGAGGCATGACGAAAGATGAGTTGAACGAACGCCACGGGCTTGTCCTTGGACTGAACGACGTTAGCATCAATATGGCTGCTGGTCAGGTCCACGTCATAATGGGCCTTTCGGGATCCGGGAAATCCACCTTGATACGGCACATTAACCGGCTGGTTGAGCCGACGGCTGGCCAGATCATCGTTGGCGGTCAGGACGTTCTCAAATTGGATGAGCATGCTTTGCGGGCCTTTCGTCGCAACACCACGGCGATGGTGTTTCAAAAATTTGCTTTGCTTCCGCATCGCAACGTTCTGGAGAACACCCTGTACGGCCTGGAGATCCAAGGCGGCGATCGCTATAGGCATCGTGAAAAGGCGATGCGCTGGATTTCACGCGTTGGGTTGAACGGATTTGAAAACCGGTATCCGAACCAGCTTTCGGGCGGCATGCAGCAACGTGTCGGGTTGGCTCGGGCTTTGGCAAGCGACTCGCCAATCCTGCTGATGGACGAGGCGTTTTCTGCCCTCGATCCCCTCATTCGATCAGACATGCAGGAGATGCTGCGGAATATTCAGCAGGAGGTGAAAAAAACGATCGTGTTCATCACGCACGATCTTGATGAGGCGTTGAGACTGGGAGACCAGATTGCCATCCTTCGCAACGGCCAGATAGTTCAACAAGGTTCGAGCCAGGACATCGTTCTTCGGCCGGCAGATGACTACGTGGCCTCGTTTGTAAAGGACGTCAACAGAGGACGTATAATACGAGTTGACGCGATTATGACGCCGTCAAATCCGGCGAGCGCTTTGCCGAAATCTCTTCTCTCAGCTGACACCACCCTGAATGCGGCTGCAAAGCTGATGTGCCAGCATGGCGGGCACGAGAGCGTCGTCGTCGACGGACACGGCAAACCGTTGGGTCGAGTGACAAAGGACCAGATCATGGCGGCCATGATTGGATACGGCGGACTGTGGGGTAGCGAAAACGGTGGGGGCACCAGTTCATTTCGACCGGTGTTGTACTCTGCCAATCAGCCGGCGAACCCAGGGAACCGCGCAGAACGATAGGCGTCGCTCGGGATCGTTCCGCCTTGGGACGATTTCCGCAATCATCATCATAGAGGTATCAAGAGGCACCGATGCTGAAGCTAGATCAGTCGTTTCGTTTTGAAGGCCAGGACGTTGCGTGGGGCCGGATCGGGGAGGGCGCTCCCTTGGTGATGCTTCATGGAACGCCGTTTTCGTCACAAGTATGGCGCCGCATAGCGCCTCTCATAGCTTCACGCCGGACGGTCTATTTCTTCGATCTCCTCGGATATGGTCAATCCGCAAAGGCGGATGGTCAGGATGTGTCGCTAGGCGTGCAGAACAAACTTTTTGCCTCACTGTTGAAGGAGTGGGGCGTGAAGGAGCCTGACGTCCTTTGTCATGATTTTGGCGGCTCGACTGCACTTCGCACCCACTATCTTAACGATGTGCGGTATCGTAGCCTGTTGTTGGTCGACCCTGTGGCGGTCGCCCCTTGGGGCTCCGCATTGGTGCAGCATGTGCGAAAGCATGAAGCCGCGTTTGCCGGCGCCCCGGATTACATTCACGAATCGATCTTGCGAGCGTACCTGCAAGGCGCGGCGTTCCAGACCCTTCGCAGCGAAGCTCTGGACCTCTATATGCAGCCTTGGCTTGGACCCGTAGGCAAGCCGGCCTTCTATCGACAGATCGCCCAAATGGATCAAAAATTCACCGACGAAGTCGAAAAGCTTTATAGGCCGATGAATTTTCCCGTTCGAATTCTATGGGGTCGTGAAGACGAGTGGATCCCAATCGCGCAAGGACAGAAATTGTCCGAGAAGCTCACCAACGGGGTGATGACGGCCGTGCCTCAAGCAGGTCATCTCGTCCAGGAAGATGCGCCTGAAATGATCGTCGCGGCACTTTTCGATACGCTGCAGTAGTTCTCCGATCTAACCGGTGATGACGAGAGATGGCCAGAAAGTTCGCGTTTCTGCTGACGCGCCATTTTACGCTTTCGCCGTTTGCGCTTTTCGTCGACACGCTGCGGCTTGCGGGCGACGAGGATGATCGGAGACGAAGAGTAGAGTTCGACTGGCAAGTGGTTGGCGAGCGTGGTTTGCCTATCCGCGCAAGTTGCGGCATCGAAGTGATGCCGACGAGAGAGCTCCAGCACCCGGAGGAATACGACGATATCGTTGTCGTTGGCGGGCTTCTGAACACGGGCGATACTCTTGGAAGCCAGAAGGAAGCCTTCCTGCTAAAGGCCGCATCGCGCGGAGTTCGATTGACGGCGCTCTGCACAGCCAGTTTCGTACTCGCTCGATATGGATTGCTGGACGGCTACAACGTGTCCGTGAGCTGGCTCCACGTCAAAGATTTCCGTACCATGTTCCCGCAAGTCTTGGCACATGCGGATAGCCTGTTCTCCGTCGACAGAAGCCGCGCAACCTGCGCTGGCGGTGTCGGAGCGGCGGACCTGGCTGGTCATTTTGTGGCAGAGTCCATTGGTAAGAAAGCCAGCGAGAAAGCTGCCAAGATCCTTATTCTTGATCGGGTCAGGACGACCCGCGACGTCCAGCCCGTTGGAGATCTTTTCCCAAACGCCGAAAGTAGACAACTGAGGCGTGCACTCCTTCTCATGGAGAGCAACGTCCAAGAAACGTTGGCTGTCAGCGACATTGCAGGGTCGCTCAGCGTTTCGAGACGACAGCTTGAACGGTTGTTTTTTGCTGAAATCGGTAGGAGCCCACTGTCGGCATATCTCGCGATACGCGTGCACTACGCAAAGACGCTCCTCGAGGTTAGCGACCTAAACATGGGCGAGATTGGATTCCGCTGTGGCTTCAGCAATGCGGGACACTTCAGCCGCGCCTTCAAGCGCCAAACTGGCCTTACTCCCACCGACTTCAAGCAGTCCCGAGGCACGTCAGCCGTCCCATCTAGGTCGTGAGATGTTGGGGGGGCCCAAACGAATGGACGGCTGTGAACAAGTAAATGGTGCCGCTTGCGTGACTCGAACACGCGACCCCCGCATTACGAATGCGGTGCTCTACCAACTGAGCTAAAGCGGCCCGGGAAGCCAACGCCTCCAAGATGCGGCGGTGATAGACGCAACCGGGCGCGAATTCAAGATGCGACTTGGCAATTCCTGCGGCGGCGTCATGGCACCCTCGAAAGCCGGCCGCCGCCTTGTCCGCCAATCAATCGTCAAGGGGATGCGGCGCACGGTGCGTGCGCTCCCCGCGCGTGAAGATCGGTGAAACATGCTGATTTTGTTGCCGGAACAGCGCCGGAATGGACTTTGCATACCTCCGCGAGGCAGAATGCGCCGCTCGCCCGTTGATTGATTGGTCGCCTGCGGCTAACGATCACGGCAAGGTTGGCAAAGACAGAGGGACCCGCTTGGACGCGATCGAAAAAGCGATCCGGAACGCCTTGGAGAAAGGCAATGCCGAGGACCGCGCGTTCCGCGAGAGGGTCTATCGCTCGGCTTTTGCCGCGCTTGATCGCGCGCTCCAGGCCAATCCCGGTGTGACCGTTGAGGTCGCCATCAAGCGCCGCAAGGCAATCCAGGCGAAAATCACCGAAATCGAATCCGAGTTCCTGCCGGCGGTGCCGGATGTCGGCCCGCAGGGCGATGCACCGGCGGTCGAACTCGGAGCGGACCCGGCGCCCGCGGTCGAAACCGGCCGACAGGCATCGTCCCCCGATGTCGTCGTCGACGGCCCCGTGCAATCCGCTGCCGATGCGCCGCGCTCGCGCGTCCTGCCCGTCGTTCCCGACATCATGCCGGACGCCACGCTTCCCGATGCTCCGGCCATCGACATGTCGGTTCCGGCCGCGGCCGGTGCGACCACGGAAGTGGCGCCCGACCGCGATGAACGACGCATAAGGGGGCGTCGCCTGCCGCTGACCGCCATCTTCCTGACCGTGACACTGCTGGCAGCGGTTGGCATCGGCCTGTTCTTCGCCGTGCAGACCGGCGTGTTCAAGACGTCGGCCCAACTCGACACCGCACCACCTGAAGCGCCGCCGACCGTCGAGGACGACGATTTCACACCGGCCGACGGCGGTCCGGCAAAACCCGGCGCCGCCGACCAGTCGCGCGACTGGATCAATGTGTTTTCGCCGGCCGATGCATCGCATGTCAGTGCGCCATCGGACGCCAGGGCCGAGGTGATGAAGGACGATACCGGTTCGTTCCTGCGCATCCGTTCCGGCGCGTCCGGTTCGGCGATCAGCTTCGACGTTGGACAAGGCGTGCTGGAGAAACTGGCCGGCAAACATGCCGTGTTCGACATCATTGCCCGCTCCGAAGAAGGCAAGGAGACGCAGATTTCGGTCGACTGCAATTTCGGCGAACTCGGCGACTGCGGCCGCAAGCGCTATGCGGTCGGCCAGCAGCAGAACGAATATCTGTTCGACGTGCAGTTTCCCGACAAGCATCCGGGCTCGGCCGGCACCATTGCCATCAATTCCGACTTCGACAAGCAGGGCAAGGCCGCCGACATCTACGAAATCCGCGTTTCGATCGAGCCATAGCGAACCCTGCACGCGCGAAATTAGCGGTCGAGCAGCGCCTGCAGCGTTTCGATGCGGTCGGCCTCGTTGGCCGGCTTGTCCCAGCGCAATCGCGAAATGCGGGGAAAGCGCATGGCGACGCCGGATTTGTGCCGGGTCGAGCGGTTCAGTCCTTCGAAGGCGACTTCCAGCACCAGGCCGTTGTCGCGGTCGGCCCGCACCGAGCGCACCGGCCCGAAACGCTCGATCGTGTTGTCGCGGACATATTTGTCGATCTGCTTCAGTTCCTCGTCGGTGAAGCCGAAATAGGCCTTGCCGACCGGTACCAGTTCCTCTTCGCCTTCGGCACCTGTCCAGACACCGAACGTATAGTCGGAATAGAAGCTCGACCGCTTGCCGTGGCCGCGCTGCGCATACATCAGCACCGCGTCCACTGTGTGCGGATCGCGTTTCCACTTGAACCACGGACCTTTCGGCCGGCCGGCGACATAGGCTGAGTCCCAGCGCTTCAGCATGACGCCTTCGATGATCGGATGCGGCGGCGCCCGGCGCAGTTCCTCCAGCGTTTGCCAGTCCGTGAAGTCGACGAATGGCGACAGATCGAAACGGCTCGGGTCGAGTGTCGCGACAAAGCTTTCCAGCCGGCCGCGCCGTTCGCGAAACGGCAGCGCGCGCAAATCCTCGCCGCCGACCTGGAGCAGATCGTAGCAGCGCATGAAGGCCGGGTATTGCTGCTGCATCTTCGGTGCCACCGTCTTGCGATTCAGCCGTTGCTGCAGATCGGAGAAGGTTCCCGTCGCCTCCCGGGGATCGCCGACAAGCAGTTCGCCGTCCAGCGTTGCGGAAAAATGCATGGCCTCGGCGAGGTCCGGAAAGGCGCCCGAAACGTCATCGCCGGTGCGCGAATAGAGCCGGCGGATGCCGCCCTCCGCCACCGCCTGGACACGGATGCCGTCCCATTTCCATTCGGCGGCATAATCCGCCGGATCGAGCTTTTCGAGATCGCCGTCGCCGACCGGGTTCGACAGCATCACCGGGCGAAACAATGCCAACGCCGTGTTCCTGGGCTTTTCGGCCTTGCCTTCCAGCCAGGCGAACAACGCTGTGTAAGGCGGTGACAGCCCGTGCCAGAGCTCCTCGATCTCCGCGACCTCGACCTTGCCGAAATCCGCCAGCGCCTGTTTGGCCAGACGCGCCGACACGCCGATGCGCAGGCCGCCGGTGACCAGCTTGATGATGGCAAAGCGTGCCGAGATGCCGGCGCTGTCGAGCAGCCCTGCCAGCACCTTCGGTCCGTCGGAGCGGCTTGCCGCCTGCAGTTTGGCGACGACCTCGCCAAGCGTCGGCTCGCGGTTCGGGATGTTTCCGGGCGTTTGCGGCCAGACCAGCGACACCGTTTCGGCGAGATCGCCGACATAGTCGTAGGAATAGCCGAACAGCACCGGATCCATGCGTTCGGTGACGAGCATGCGCAGCATCGCCGGCTTGACCGCGGCGATGTGGAGATCGCCAGTGATGGCAGCCAGCGCCAGGCCGCGATCGGGATCCTCGACGCTGCGGAAATAGTCGGTCAGCAAGGTCAGCTTGCCATTGCGCGACGGCGTCAGCACCAGGCGGTCGAGAAGTTCGGCGAAGCGGTTCATGGCTTCAATCACCCTCGTCCTCGTAGCCCACCAGGTGCAGTGGCTTTGCCACGATGCCTTCGAGTTCGCACCAGCGCACCAGCGCCTCCTCGCGGCCATGCGTCACCCAGACCTCTTCGGCTCCGGTCTCCTTGATGGTGGCGGTCAGCTCATCCCAGTCGGCATGGTCCGAGATGATCAGCGGCAGTTCGACGCCGCCCTGCTTGGCGCGCTGGCGGATACGCATCCAGCCTGACGCAAAGCACGAGATCGGATCGGGAAACCGCCGCGCCCAGCGATCCGCGAAGGCCGAAGGCGGGCCGACGACGATGGCGCCGGCAAAATCATCCTTGCCGCCGCTTTCGACGGTCGCCGGTTCGAGGGTGCCGAGATCGATGCCTTGGCTCTGGTAGTACTCACTGAGCTTGGCCAGCGCGCCATGGATGTAGAGCGGCCTGTCGTAGCCGGCGTCGCGCAACAGCCGCATCACCCGTTGCGCCTTGCCCAGCGCATAGGCGCCGACCAGATGCGAGCGTTCAGGGAACTGCGCGGCCGATTTCAACAGGCGGGCGATTTCTTCGGTGTCCGGGGGATGGCGAAACACCGGCAGGCCGAACGTCGCTTCGGTGATGAACACATCGCACGGGATCGGCTCGAATGGCGCGCAGGTCGCGTCCCTCTGCCGCTTGTAGTCGCCGGAAGCGACGATGCGCGTGCCCTGATGCTCGACCGCTATCTGCGCCGAGCCCAGCACATGGCCGGCCGGATGGAAGCTGACGCTGACGCCATCGAGGGCAATCGTCTCGCCGAGCCTTGCCGCTTGTGTTGTTCCAGCGAAATCCTCACCGTAGCGCAGCCCCATAATGTCGAGCGTCTGCTGCGTCGCCAGCACCGAGCGGTGGCCGGAACGCGCGTGGTCGGAATGGCCATGCGTGATCAGTGCCCGGTTGACCGGCCGCACCGGGTCGATGAAGAAATCGCCCGGCGGGCAATAGAGGCCCTCGGGCCGGGGGTGAAGCAGAACACTGGTGCGCATGGTCTCCAAGATAGGATATAATTCCGCGGCGGGAAGCCTGTTGTAAGTCACTGCTGACTCCCGCATAGAGCACCGCCGGCTCGATCCGCCGGCAGGACCCATCGCCATGAAACCGCTTCAGGCCTCGTCAGGCGACTTGAACGCCGATCGTCGCGCCGACTATGCCGAGATGCTGCACGCTGATGGCGATCATGCGGCGGCGGCGGAATTGCTGCTCGGTGCGCTGGAAATGACGCCGCAATGGGCGATGGGCTGGTTTCGCCTCGGCGAGATGCAGCAGGCGGCGGGCGCGGCGGATCTGGCCGCGCAGGCGTGGACGATGTCGCTGCAACTCGATCCATCGGATCGTCAAGGCGCTGCACTGAACCTGCAATTGATCGGCAAGGCGCCGGCGGTCGATGCGCTCCCCAGCGCCTTCGTCGAGACCTTGTTCGACCATTATGCCGAGAGCTTCGACGAGTCCCTGGTCGGCAGGCTGGGTTACCGCCTGCCTGGGATGCTCGACCAGGCCATTCGAGCGGCAAGGCCGGGCCGCTTCGCGCTGGCGCTCGATCTCGGCTGCGGCACAGGCCTGATGGGGCAGAGGCTGCGGCCGATCGTCGACCGGCTGGAGGGGTATGACATTTCGGCCAAAATGCTGAGAAAGGCGCGGGCCAAGGGCGTCTACGATTTCCTCGATAAGGCTGATCTGCGGGATTTTCCCTATGCCGGTCCGAAAGCCGATCTGGTGACGGTGGCCGATGTTTTCATCTATGTCGGTGCGCTGGGCGGCGTGGTGAAGACGATTGCCGGCTTGCTGGCCACGGATGGCCTGTTCGCGTTTTCCGTCGAGACGCTGGCTGGCGATGGCGATTTCGCGCTGCTGCCGTCACGCCGCTATGCGCATGCGCAACGCTATGTGCTCGACGTGCTGGCCGCCAACGGGCTTTCGGTCCTGTCACTGGAACCAACCGCGATCCGGCAGGATCGCGGGGAACACGTCAACGGGTTGGTCGTTGTGGCCAGGGCTCCGAACTCAGCTGAACAAAAGACCTGACGACAGCCGGTCGGCGGTGTCGGCAGCTTTTCGTCGGGTGCGATAGGAATTTTTTCTTGACACCCTGCCCTCAGCTATGGTACATTTTCGCCCATGGTGCTGATTTGCGCCAGTGACCCGCCGCACAGGCGGGTTTTTCGTTTGATGCTCCGTCAGCCACGCGCCTGCGGAGGGGCAGCCTCGCCGCCTCGCAAATATTCCTGCTGTGAAAAAGTCCGATTTGCATGCGCGACTGATATTTGCGATCTGCTCGCGTCAGGGCGGGATATCAGGAGGAGCATAGCCGATGCGCTGGAACATGATGATCTTGGCCTCTTGCCTGCTGACCGCCGGCTGTGTCGGCGGCACGTCGATGTCGGAACAGCAGGATGCGAACGTCCAGTCCTCCCTGCAATACGACACCGTGCCGTGCGACCAGTTGCTGGCGCAGCGCAACGGGTTGGCGCAGCAATACAACCTGCCGATCAAGGCCAAGCCGACCTTCTCCAATCCGGCGATGGGCTTCGGCCCGTTCACGCCGGACATGCGCTCGAAGGCCAAGCGCGATACCGACAAGGCGAGCGGTGAGATCGATGCCATGAACCGGTCGATCGATCGACGCGACTGCGGCCAGCCGGAGAAGCAGAAGAAGCTCGCTCTGCCCGGCTAGCTAATACCCCGCCTTGCGGTCCACCAGATTGTCGAGCTTTTCGCCGCGTTCGAAGGCGTCCATCTGGCGCAGCATGATCGGCGCCAGATGCACCGGATCGGAGGTCGCCGCCGCGTGTGGCGTCACGAACACTTTCGGATGCCCCCACAGCGGACTGGTCTTCGGCAGCGGTTCGACCTCGAACACGTCGAGGCTTGCCTCCTTCAACGTGCCGTCATCCAGCGCCCGCAAAATGTCGGCATCCTTCTGCAGGCGGCCACGCCCGGCATTGATCAGCACCGAGCCGCCGAGGCCGTTGCGTTTCCGCAGCTCCTTCAGCACGCCGTAGTTGATGATGCCCCTGGTCTCCGGCGTCAGCGGCAGAAGCACCACCAGGATGTCGGTTGCCTTGAGGAAGGGGATCAATCCAGCTTCGCCGGAATAGGTCGCGACGCCTTGCATGGCCTTGTCGGTGCGCGACCAGCCATTGACGGCAAAGCCGAGCGAGAGCAGCACCGAGGCCGCGGCGCGGCCGAGACTGCCGAGGCCCATGATGCCGACCGAAATGTCACCGGCAGGCCTCTGCTGCGGCTCATGCCAGATCTTCTTCGACTGCTGCGACCGGTAGAGCAGGCCCTGGCGGTGATGGTCGAGCACCCGCCAGACGACATATTCCGTCATGTACTGGGTGAGGTTGTCGGCAACGATTTTGACGATCGGCACGTCGGGCAGGCCGGGATCGGCGAAGATATGGTCGACGCCGGCGCCGATCGAGAAGATGGCGCGCAGATTGGGCAGCGACGCCAGGATGTTCGGCTTCTGCTTCCATACAACGGCATAGGTGATCGAGGGGTCGCTGGCGCCGTCCGGCTCCAGCACCACCTCGCGTTCGGCCGACAGCAGGTCGCGCCAGCGCTGCGGATGAAAGCCGGTGACGGCAAGCAGGATGCGGCCTTTTTCCATTGCGGTCCTTTAGTCCCTCTTTACGCAAATCACTCGCTGACGATGCCGACCGGTGCCGTCTCGATCTTGAAGGCGGCCGAGATCAGCGCCCGAGTATAGTCGGTTTGCGGATTTTCAAAAATCTGCTGGGAAGGGCCGGCTTCGACGATCCTGCCATTGCGCATGACGATGACGTCGTTGGCGAGCGCGCGGATGACTTTCAAATCATGGCTGATGAAGAGATAGGCGAGGTCGTGCTTGGCCTGCAGGCTGCGCAGCAGGTCGACGACCTGCGCCTGCACGCTCATGTCGAGTGCCGATGTCGGCTCGTCCAGCATGACGAAGCGCGGGTTGAGCACCATGGCGCGTGCGATGGCAACGCGCTGGCGCTGGCCACCGGAAAACTCGTGCGGGTAGCGGTTGCGGGTCGCCGGATCGAGCCCAACCTCCTTCAGCACGGCGGCCACCTTGTCGTCGCGCTCGTCGGGCGACAGCTTCGGCTCGTGGATCTTGAGGCCTTCCTCGATGATCTCGGCGATCGACATGCGCGGGCTGAGCGAGCCGAACGGATCCTGGAAGACGATCTGCAATTCGCGCCTGAGCGGCCGCATTGCATTGAAGGACAGCTGGTTGATGTCGCGACCGTTGAACTGGATCATGCCGGTCGACGAGATCATGCGCGCCAGCGCCAAGCCGAGCGTCGTCTTGCCGGAGCCGGATTCGCCGACCACGCCGAGCGTCTGGCCGGCGCGCACGGTGACATCGATGCCGTCCACTGCCTTCACATTGTCGACGGTGCGGCGGAAGAAGCCCTGCTTGATCGGGAACCAGACCTTTATGTCCTTGCCGGTCATGACCGGCTTGGCGTCGGCATTGGCGGCCGGCGGCTTGCCCTTCGGCTCGGCCGCCAGCAGATGCCTTGTGTAGGCATGCTGCGGATTGGCGAAGATCTCCTTGGTCGGGCCGGTCTCGACGATCTTGCCCTTGGTCATCACGCAGACGCGGTCGGCAATCTTGCGCACGATGCCGAGATCATGGGTGATGAACAGCATCGACATGCCCTTGCGGCTCTTCAAGCCGGCCAGCAGTTCGAGGATCTGCGCCTGAACGGTGACGTCGAGCGCCGTCGTCGGCTCGTCGGCGATCAGAAGTTCGGGCTCGTTGGCCAGCGCCATGGCGATCATCACGCGCTGGCGCTGGCCCCCGGACAACTGGTGTGGATAGGCATCGAGGCGCTTGTGCGGATCGCGGATGCCAACCTCGTTGAGCAGGGCCAGCGTGCGCTCCTTGGCGGGGCGGTCGGCCATGCCTTGGTGCAGCTTCAGGATCTCGACGATTTGATGCTCGATCGTGTGCAGCGGATTGAGCGAGGTCATCGGCTCCTGGAAGATCATGGTGATCTTGTTGCCGCGCACCTGCCGCAACTGCTTCTCGCCCATCGCCAGCAGGTCGTTGCCCTGGAACACGATCTTTCCCGAGGGGTGGCTGGCGCTTGGATAGGGCAAAAGCTTCAGCACCGAAAGCGCCGAGACCGATTTGCCGGAGCCGGATTCGCCGACCAGCGCCACCGTCTCGCCCTTGGCGATGTCGAACGAGATGTGGTCGACAGCCGTCGACTGGCCGCCGCCCTGGCTGAAGGCGACGCTGAGGTCCTGTACGCTGAGCAAGGGGGCTTCGCTCATCGGAACGTTTTGCGCGGATCGAAGGCGTCGCGCGTCGCCTCGCCGACGAAGACCAGCAGGGACAGCATCAGCGAGATGACGACGAAGCCGGAAATGCCGAGCCAGGGCGCATTGAGGTTGCGCTGCGCCTGCTTGAGCAATTCGCCGAGCGAGGCGGAGCCGGGCGGCAGGCCAAAGCCGAGGTAGTCGAGCGAGGTCAGCGTCGAGATCGAGCCCGAGAGCAGGAAGGGCATGAAGGTCAATGTCGCCACCATAGCATTGGGCAGCAGGTGCCGGAACATGATGGTGCGGTTGGGCACGCCGAGCGCCCGGGCCGCGTTGACATATTCGAAATTGCGGGCGCGCAGGAACTCGGCCCGCACCACGCCGACCAGCGCCACCCAGGAAAACAGCAGCATCAGGCCGAGCAGGATGAAGAAGCCCGGCGGCAGGATGGCGGCGACGATGAGCAGGAGATAGAGCACCGGGATGGCGGACCAGATCTCGATGAAACGCTGGAACAAGAGATCCGTCCAGCCGCCGAAATAGCCTTGCACGGCGCCGGCCGCGACGCCGATCAAGGCGGAGCCGGCGGTCAGGATCAGGCCGAACAGCACCGAAATGCGGAAGCCGTAGATGACGCGCGCCAGCACGTCGCGGGCCTGGTCGTCGGTGCCGAGCCAATTCCAGTTGCCGACGATGCAGGCGGGGTCGGCAGCACCCTGCGGATACTGGTTGCAGCGTGTCTTGGCGTCATACTGCCACGACGGCCTGGCCGGTGCTGCTTCGGGAATAGCGTTGTTGACCGTCTGATAGGAGTAGCGCACCGGCGGCCAGATCATCCAGCCATTGGCGTTGATCTCGTCCTGGATGACCGGATCGCGATAATCGGTGACGGCATAGAAGCCGCCGAATTTTTCCTCGGGGTAGGCGACCAGCACCGGAAACAGGATTTCGCCCTTGTAGGAAGCGATGATCGGCTTGTCGTTGGCGATGAACTCGGAAAACAGCGACACCACGAACAGGACGAGGAAGATCCACAGCGACCAGTAGCCGCGGCGGTTGGCTTTGAAGTTCTGCAGGCGGCGCTTGTTGAGCGGCGACAGAAACGGCCGCTTGATCCGCGCGGGTGCCGCGTCGACGGGGACTGTAGCCTCCGACATCAAACGTCTCTCCGCTCGAAATCGATGCGCGGATCGACCCAGGTGTAGAGCAGGTCGGACAAGAGGCCGACGAACAGCCCCAGCAGCGAGAAGATGTAGAGATTGGCGAACACCACCGGATAGTCGCGCTCGACCACCGACCGGAAGCCGAGCAGGCCGAGGCCATCGAGGGAGAAGATGTTCTCGATCAGCAGCGAGCCGGTGAAGAAGGCCGAGATGAAGGCGCCGGGAAAACCGGCGATGACGATCAGCATGGCGTTGCGGAAGACGTGGCCGTAGAGCACCTGCCGTTCCGACAGACCCTTGGCCCGCGCCGTCACCACATACTGTTTGCGGATTTCTTCGAGGAACGAGTTCTTGGTCAGCAGCGTCGTGGTGGCGAAGGCCGACAGCACCAGCGCGGTCAGCGGCAATGTCATGTGCCAGAAATAGTCGACGATCTTTCCCCACCACGACAATTGATCCCAATTGTCCGAGGTGAGGCCGCGCAACGAAAACCAGTCCCAGAAAGACCCGCCGGCAAACAGCACCATCAGCATGATGCCGAACAGGAAGCCCGGAATGGCATAGCCGACAATGACGACGCCGCTGGTCCAGACGTCGAAGGGAGTGCCGTCCTTGACCGCCTTGCGGATGCCGAGCGGGATCGAGATCAAATAGGACAACAGCGTGATCCACAGCCCGATCGAGATCGACACCGGCATTTTTTCCAGGATCAGGTCGAGCACCGAAATGTCGCGGAAATAGCTGTCGCCGAAATCGAAGCGGGCATAGTTCCACAGCATCATGCCGAAGCGCTCGAGCGGCGGCTTGTCGAAGCCGAACTGCTTTTCCAGCTTCTTGATGAATTCCGGATCGAGCCCCTGCGCACCGCGATATTTCGAGCTGACGTCACCGGCGGCATCGAAATTGCCGCCAGCACCCGCGTCGCCGCCACCACCGCCGAGGCGGTCGCTGCCGCCCTGATTGGTCAGCCGGGCGATGACCTGTTCGACCGGACCGCCGGGGGCGAACTGGATGACGGCGAAGGATATCGCCATGATGCCGAACAGCGTCGGGATCATCAAAAGGATGCGGCGCAGGATATAGGCGCCCATCAGGCCTTCTGCCCTCGTTGAGCGAACATCTCAGCCTTTGCCAATTCTTGCCGCCTTGCCCTTATCGAACCACCACAGCGTCTCGACCGGAAAGCCGAAATCGGGCTTCTGTTCGACAAAGCCGAACATGTCCCAATAGGCGACGCGGTGATTCGCCAGATAGTATGTTGGAATCCAGTCCAGCCGCGCGCGCAAGACCCGGTCGAGCGCTCTGAGCGCCGTGACGAGTTCTATACGGTCTTTCGCCTTGGCTGCTGCCGCGATCAGGGCGTCGATGGCCTTGCTTTCGGTGCCCGGATAGTTGCGTTGCCCCGGGATTTTCGCCATGCGGGAATCATAGAGCATCTGCAGGCTGTCGTCAGTCGGCGTCGCCCCGATCGACCAATGCAGCAAGGCAAGATCGAAGTCGTAATTGCTGTGCCGCTGCTCATACTGCGCCGAATCGATTTGCCGGATCGATGCGTCGATTCCGATCGCCTTCATATTCTCCGACCACGGGGTGTAGATACGAACGATGCCATCGTCCTCCGCCAGCATTTCGACCCGCAGCCGCTCACCCTTGTCATTGACGACGAAACTGCCGTCGCGCTTCCAGCCGGCTTGCGCAAGCAGTCTCGAAGCCTCGCCCAGCAGCTTGCGGTCATGGCCCGAACCGTCGGACAGGGGCTGTGTTACCGCTTCACCGAAAACCTCTGGCGGCAACTCGGCCCGGAATGGCTCCAGCAGGGCCAATTCGTCAGGCGAGGGCAGGCCTTCGGCCTTGTAATCCGATCGTTCGAAGTTCGATTGAGAACGCTCGTAGGAGCCGTAAAACAAGGCCCGCTTCATCCATTCGAAATCGAAGCATCTGGCGATCGCCCGCCGCACCCGCTCATCGCGGAATTGCGGACGACGCTGGTTCAGCGCGACGCTCTGCATGTCTGGCGTCTTCTCGCCGGGAAATTCCCGTTTGAGGACCTTGCCGTCCTTCAGCGCCGGAAAGTCGTATCCGGTCGCCCATACCCGTGAGGTGAATTCCTCGCGAAAATGCGTGTCGCCTTTCTTGAAGGCCTCGAATGCCGCCTGCCGGTCAAGATAGAAGTCGATGCGGATGCGGTCGAAATTGTAGAGGCCGCGGTTCACCGGGAGATCGCGGCCCCAATAGTCGGCGACGCGGTCATATTCGACCGTCTGTCCGGCCGCCACGCGTCCAATCTTGTAGGGACCCGAGCCAAGCGGCGGCGTCATGGTCGAAGCATCGAAATCATTGGCCGTATAAAATGCCTTGGAGACGATAGGCATCCCCACGATCGCAAGGACGTTTTGCGCCGACTGCTTGCCGTTGAGGGTGAGATCGACGGTGGTGGGATCGACCGCAACCACGTCGGTCATGTACCGCAACGCCTGGGAAAGGTTCGGATGGCCCTTGTCCTTATAGAGCTTCAGCGCAAAGACAACGTCTTGCGCGGTCAGCGGCGAGCCGTCGTGGAAACGCGCTTGCGGTCGCAGCACGAAGCGGAAACCGTTGCGGTCTGGCGACAGGGTAACGGTTTCGGCAAGCAGGCCATAGACTGCATCCGGCTCATCGAGCGCGCTTGTCATCAGCGAATCGAAACAGAGTTCGGCGCGCGGCGGCGCCTCCCCCTTCAACACCAGGAAATTCAACGTGTTGAAGGTCAGGAAGCTCTGATTGAGGGTTGCGTTCGGCGGCGCGAAATTCATCTGGCCGCCCTTGGGCGCGTCCGGATTGACGTAGTCGAAATGCGCGAAATCGGGCTTGTATTTGAGGTCGCCGAAGGCCGACAGGCCATGCAGCTTGATGCCGGTCGCAATGTCGGCGAAGGCCCGGCCGGACAACAGGGCAGCGGCTGCCGCGGCACTGCCCAGGGCGAGAAAGTCGCGGCGGGCAAGGGCCGCCATCAATTGCCGCCCTTGTATTTGGCCGCCAGCGCCTTCTCCTTGTCCGGGTCGATCCACCAGGAATCGATGTCGGCACCGACATAGGCGGGCTGCTTGTCGGGGAATTTGAACTTGTCCCAATAGGCCAGCCACACCGCCGACCGGTGATATTGCGGCAAGACATAGAAGTTCCACAGCAGGATGCGGTCGAGCGCATGGGTGGCGGCGACGAGATCGTCGCGATCGGTGGCGAAGATGATGCGATCGACCAGCGCGTCGATGGTCGGATCCTTGATGCCCATCAGATTGCGCGAACCGGGCGAATCGGCAGCTTTCGAGCTCCAGAAGTCGCGTTGCTCGTTGCCCGGCGATTCCGACTGCTGGAGGATGCCTGTGACGACATCGAAATCAAAATTGTTGACGCGGTTGATGTACTGCGTCTGGTCGATGATGCGCAAAGTGGCATCGACACCGATCTTGCGCAGATTGGCGATGTAGGGACTGGCGATCACCTGGTCAGTGTCGTTCCAGCCGAGGATCTCGAACTTGAACGGCGCGCCGGTCTTGGCATTGACCATCTTGCCGCCCTTGATCACCCAGCCCGCCTTGGCGAAGAGATCGACTGCCTGTTTCAGGTACTTCCGTTCCGCCTGCGGCGAATCATAGACCGGTAGCTTGAATTCCTGGGTGAAAAGTTCGGGCGGCAGCTTGTCGCGGTATTTTTCCAGGATCTCCAGTTCCTTGCCTTGCGGCAGTCCGCTCGACGCCAGTTCTGTGCCCTGGAAATAGCTCGATGTACGGGTGTTGAAGCCGAAGAACAGGGTGCGGTTCATGCTCTCGAAATCGAATGGGATGGTCAGCGCCTCACGCACCAGCCGGTCCTGGAACAGCGGCCGCCGCTGGTTGAGGACGAAACCCTGCATCGGTTGCGGCGCCTGGGTCTGGAAATCCTTCTTGATGACATCGCCGGCCTGGAATGCCGGGAAATTGTAAGCCGTCGCCCACTTACGCGAACTGTATTCGCGGTTGATGTCTTCCAGTCCGCCTTTGGTGAAGGCGAGCCAGGCAGCATTGTCGTCGAGGATATAGGTGTAGCGTCGGGTGTCGAAGTTCTCGCGGCCGATCTTCACCGGCAGCTTGGCCGCCCAGTAGTCCGGCACACGCTGCCAGATGATCTCCGAGCCCGGCTTGAAGCTGGCGATCTTGTAGGCCGCCGAACCGAGCGGGATTTCCAGGGTCGGCTTGGTCACGTCGCGTTTCTTGCCGTTGGCATCGGCGCCTTCCCACCAATGTTTCGGCAGCACTGCGAGGTCGCCGATGATCTTGGGCAGTTCGCGATTGCCCTTCTGGTTGAAATGGAACTCCACCTCGCGGTCCGAAATCGCCACCGCATCGGTGACATTCTCGAAATAGCGGCTGTATTGCGGGCTGTTGGCCTTGAGCACCTGGAACGACCAGATCACGTCATCGACGGTGATCGGCTGGCCGTCATGCCATTTGGCGCGCGGATCGAGCCGGTAAGTCGCGGAGGAATAGTCATCAGGATATTTGTAGGCATCGGCGATCAGCGGATGGCTGGTGCTGCCTTCATCGGTCGCCTGCTCCATCAGCGTGTCGTAGAGCAGGCCGCCGCCGAACCCGACCAGGCCGGCGGCCGGTGATCCCTGGACGACATAGGGATTGAAGCTGTCGAATGTGCCTGGCACCACCGAATTCAGCGTGCCGCCCTTGGGCGCGTTCGGATTGACGTAGTCGTAGTGCTGGAAATTGGCGCCGTATTTGGACTCGCCGATCAGCGATGAGGTGGTGCGCCATTCGTCGGCGCGGGCAGCCTGCAATCCCGCCGCCAGAAGGGCTGCCGCCAGCAACGACTTGAGAAGCGTTCGGCCAACCGTCATGCACTATCCTCTTCGCGATGCCCGTTCATGGGCAATCTAGATGATTTGGCGCTCGTGAAAACCGTCATGCGCGGCTTTGTCGCCGCCTATGCGGTTTTCCCAATAAAAAAGCCGGGCTGAACCCGGCTTTTTCAAGGTCGTCGAGATGATATCGAAATTATTGGGCAGGCGCCGGTGCCGGTGCGGCCGGAGCCGGGGCGGCGGGAGCGGCCGGCGCGGCACCCTCAGCCGGCTTTGCCGGAGCGGCTGCATCGGCGGGCTTGGCGCCTGCATCGGCGGCGGCACCGGGTGCCGGCAGCGGCTTGGGAT
>NZ_RZQT01000050.1:0-43177 GCF_003998485.1 Mesorhizobium sp. M7A.F.Ca.CA.001.04.2.1 | reverse complement strand
GGCGCGGCCATCGCCAATGCCGAAGCCGCTGCGGCGTCGCTGGCGCCCTATCGCATGATTGCAGCCGACGGCTCGCTGGTGCCGCCGACGCCGGATGCACGGCCGCTTGTACCGGGCACCGGCGCGCTGCCGGTGACTTTTGAAAACCCGCCCGGCCTTTATGGTTCCGAGACGGGTGTGTTTGCCCATAATCTGCTTGAAGCCGACAGCACGCTGGCCCCGCTGGCGCGCCCGCAAATCACTGTTCCCGTCACCTCGATCCAGTATGCCTTTGACGAATCGCGCAATTTGAAGGGCGCGCTGGTCGCGGCCGCCCTGGTGCTGATGCTGCTCGATACGCTGGCGGTATTCTGGATGGGCGGCCTGTTCTCACGCCGACCGCGCCGCGCCGGTGCCATGGCAACCACCGCCGCGGTCCTGATTGCGCTGGGTAGCTTGTTCGGTCATGCCGACCTTGCCCGCGCCGACGACGCCAAGCCGGGTGACGAAATTGCCATCGAGGCGATTTCGAAGACCCGCATCGCCTATGTGCTGACCGGTGTGCCGGGCGACGATTCGATCAGCCGTGCCGGGCTCGAGGGCCTGACCCGCTTCCTGGTCGAAAAGACGGCCCTTGAACCGGGCGCACCAGCCGGTGTCGACATTTCGAAGGACGAGCTGTCGTTCTATCCTTTGATCTACTGGCCGATCGATCCGGCCGCCCCGATGCCGAGCCAGGCCGCCATCGCCCGCATCGACGCCTATATGCAGCAGGGCGGCACGGTGCTGTTCGACACCCGCGACCAGTTCGCCAACGGCATCGGCGCCGATTCGACCAGCCCGGCGACGGAGCGGCTGCGCGACATCCTCGGCAACCTCAACGTGCCGCCGCTGGAGCCGGTGCCGTCCGACCACGTGCTGACCAAATCCTTCTTCATCCTGCCCGAATTCCCCGGCCGCTTCGCCGGCAGCCCACTGTGGGTCGAGGCGTCGCTCGACGCCAGCAATGCCGAGAACCGGCCGGTGCGCACCGGCGACGGCGTCTCGCCTATCATGATCACCGCCAATGATTTTGCCGGCGCCTGGGCGGTCGACGAGAATGGCGATCCGCTGCTGCCGACCGTACCGGCGGACCCGATGCAGCGCGTCTACGCGCTGCGCGCCGGCGTCAACATCATGATGTACATGCTGACCGGCAACTACAAATCCGACCAGGTGCACGTGCCCATACTGCTCGAACGGCTGGGGCAGTAAGATGAGTTTGTTTGGTGCCCTCCGGTCGCGGATAAACCCTCCCCAAAAAGAGGAGGGTAAGGAATGAACTGGTCGATTTCCTTCGAACCGCTGATCTCCTGGCCCCTGTTGGCCTTGGCGCTGGTGCCGCTGGCGCTGCTGGCGCTTGTCGGCCTGTGGTTTCGCCAGCGCGGCTCGGTCTTCCGCTTCATCGCCCTTTTGGCGCTCGCCGCCGCTTTGTTCAACCCGGTGTTCCTCAACGAGGAGCGCGAGCCGCTGAAAAGCGTTGTCGCCCTCGTCGTCGACCGCAGCCAGAGCCAGGATATCGGCGATCGCACCAAGCAGACCGACGAGGCGCTGGCCGGGCTGCAGCAGCGGCTTGGCCGCTTCAAGCAGTTCGACGTGCGGGTCGTCGAGGCCGGCAAATCCGAGGCCGCCGAAGAGCGCACCGAGACACGGCTGTTCGGCGCGCTTGAAGGCGCCTTCCGCGACGTGCCGCCGTCACGCATCGGCGGCGCGATCATGATCACCGATGGCGAGGTCCATGACGCGCCGCCGGGCGCGCCAGATTTCAACGCCCCGCTGCATGCGCTGATCACCGGCAACGACCACGAAAAGGACCGCCGCATCCGCTTCGAGAACGCGCCGCGCTTCGGCCTTGTTGGCAAGCCGCTCGACATGACCTACCGCGTCATCTCGACCGAAAACGAGACTGGCCCGGTCGATGTGCGCGTCTCGGTCAATGGCGAGCAGGTCGCCGTCGAGCACGCCACCGTTGGCCAGGCCATGCCGCTGCAGGTCACCATTCCGGGTGCCGGCCGCAACATCGTCGAACTCGCCATCGATCGCGAGCCGGGCGAACTGACCGACACCAACAACCGCGCCATCGCACTGATCGACGGCATTCGCGAGAACCTGCGTGTGCTGCTCGTCTCCGGCGAGCCGCATGCCGGCGAGCGCACCTGGCGCAACCTGCTGAAATCCGACGCCTCGGTCGATCTTGTCCATTTCACCATCCTGCGGCCGCCGGAAAAGCAGGACGGCACGCCGATCAACGAATTGTCGCTTATCGCCTTCCCGACCCGCGAACTGTTCGTCGAGAAGATCAAGGATTTCGACCTCATCATCTTCGACCGCTACCAGCACCGCGACGTGCTGCCGATCCTCTATTACGACTACATCTCCGAATATGTCGAAAAGGGCGGCGCGCTGCTGATCGCGGCCGGCCCCGAATATGCCGGCGAAAGCTCGATCGCGCGCACGCCGCTGATGGCCGCCCTGCCGGCGATGCCGACCGGCGAAGTTGTCGACAAGGCCTTCTATCCGCGCCTCACCGAACTCGGCCAGCGCCACCCGGTGACGCGTGGGCTCGATGGCTCGGCCACCGAGCCGCCGCGCTGGAGCCGCTGGTTCCGCACCATAGGCGTGCAGAACCCGGAAGGCGAAGTGGTCATGAAGGGCGCCGACAACCGGCCGCTGCTGCTGCTCGACCGCAAGGGAGAAGGCCGCGTCGGCATGCTGCTGTCCGATCAGGGCTGGCTGTGGGCGCGCGGCTTCGAGGGCGGCGGCCCGCATGTCCAGCTTTATCGGCGCATCGCGCACTGGCTGATGAAGGAGCCGGAGCTCGAGGAGGAGCGGCTGACCGCCGATGGTCGTGGCATGGTGCTGGAAATCCGCCGCCAGACGATGGCCGACGATCCCGGCGCCGCGCAGATCATCACCCCGTCCGGCAAAACCTTGACCGTCAAGCTCGACAAAGCCGAGCCCGGGGTCTTCCTCGGCAGCGTCGAGACCAGCGAGATCGGGCTCTACCAGGTCGCCAATGGCGACCTCACCGCGCTCGCCCATGTCGGGCCGGTCAACGCACCGGAATTCGCCGACGTCATTTCCACCGAAAACCGGCTGAAGGCGCCGGCCGAAGCCACCGGCGGCAGCGTGCGCCGGCTGGCGTCTTCCACAGCCCTTGGCAGCGACGTGACGCTGCCTTCCATCGTGCCGGTGCGCTCGGCTGGTGCCGCATCCGGCAGCGACTGGATCGGCCTGCGCACGACAGACGACAGCGTGCTCAAAGCCGTCTCGCGCGTGCCGCTGTTCGGCGGCTTCCTCGGCCTCGGCCTGCTGCTTCTGGCAATGGGTTCGATGTGGTACCGCGAGGGACGGTAGCGCGGCGCTCTTTTTCCTTCTCCCCTTGTCGGAGAAGGGAAAGCCCCCTGCTCTACTCCTCCGGCTCCGTCGTGAACATCAGCGGGTAGCCCTTGGCCTTGCCGGCATCGGTGGCGCGCGTCGCTTTGGTCTCGGCGACATCCTTGGTGAACACGGCGACGACGCAGACGCCACGCCGATGCGCAGTGATCATCACCCGGTGCGCCTGGTCCTCGCTGAGTTTGAACTCGCCCTTCAGCACCGTCACCACGAATTCGCGCGGCGTGAAATCGTCGTTGATGAGGATGACCTTGTAGAGTTTTGGCCGTTCGACTTGCGGCTTGATCTGGGTACGCGGTTTTGTGGTGATTTCAGGCATCGGAACCGACAGTTTTGCGTAAGCGACGTGACCGCCATTCTGGCACCGGTGAAAACGGTCGTCCATTTTGATCGACGCGCGAAACCGGTGTCCGCCGACGCGGCCATTCATAATCATGTGGGAAGGTGTCGGTTGCCGTTCAACGGCCCTGGCGGCCGAACATGCGGCGGCCGGGAATCTGCCGCACGGCCGCAGCGGGCGGTATATCGGACCGAAAACGGTTTCCGCCGGCATCCGCCCGGCGTTCCAGCCAGGTCGCGATCGGCCACGCGGCGACGCAGATCAACGTCGCGCCGGTCAGCACGACCAGCAGCCAGGTCTGTGCCGGCGTTATGTAGTCCCAGTTGGTGGAAATCGCCGGCGCGAACAGCGAAGGCTCGGTGCGTCCGCTGGCCGGATCGGGGACCGGGCTGGCGGTGAACAGGATAAGCACTCTGGCGAGGCCGGTGGCAACCAGACCGCCGATCACCATCGAGCGCAAAATGGACGAAAGCCGCTTCTTCATGCGGATTGTCCTACACGGCCGGCGTTGCAAACGGGTTAAGTGTCAGTCGAGGCGGAAGCTGCCGGTGCCAGACTTCGCCAAAGATCAGTTGAACCCATCGACCGCTGCATCGCCAATGTCAGGGCTTCAGCGGCTCGGACAGGAAGAAGGCCGCTCCAACCGAAACCAGCTGGAGCGGCCTTGGTCAACAGGCCGGCATTTTATGCCGGACCTTATCAGGTCTTCGGGGCGTCCTTCTTGACGGCCTTCTCAGCAGCCTTCTTGTGCTTCTTGACGGTCTTCTTGACGACCTTCTTGGGAGCAGCCTTGGCCGGAGCGGCAGTCGCCGGAGCGGTGGTCGTCGAAGCAGCCGGAGCAGCGGTCGTGGTGGCGGCGGCGTTGCCGAGAGCCGGCATCGCGAAAGCGAGAGCGACGGCGAGACCGGTTGCGGAGAGGATGGACTTTTTCATGGCTTCGTTTCCTTTTTATGCGGGTCAAGTTTCGGAGCGTTACTGAACCGGGTCGTTCGGCGTCACTCCAAGCAGCTTCAAAGCATTGGCGAGCATCCGGATGCCCTGTGCCTGTTTCTTGGCGGCGCAGTACCGGTTGCCCTTTCTCTGAAGTGCCTTTGCCGCGGTGACCTGCGTTGCCGTGGCATGGGTTTCGAGGGCTTCATCAAATTGGTGGCTGAGATTGGCGCACCGTTCGCTCCGGGTTGTGAGCGTCGCCTTTGCGTCCGATTGTCCGACAGCGGCAGTGACCAGGCAGAAGCCCAGCAACGCACCCAACAAACTGATCGACAACCTTGGCATCGGTTTATCCGTAAACCCGGAGACTAGCGTCGCAGCCGATGACCTGACCGCCACGAGATCAGTTATGCCTTTGAAATTTTTCAGGAGTTTTTCTGAACTGTAGAATTTTGTTTCTGGAGTGTGTCTGAGAAAGCCGGTGTGAACTCCATCATAGCCACTGGCCAACATATGGCCTGAATTCTATCGTGTGGGTTGCGACCGAAGGGCTTGGCAATCAAAGACAGAAGGGCTTGGCAACAATGACAGGGCTGCTGTGAAATCCGATGCACACATACTGATCGTCGACGACGATAAGGGCATCCGCGACCTGCTGCAGGAATTCTTCCAGAAGCGGGGCCTGCACACCTCGGTTGCCGCCGACGGCATCGAGATGGAGACCATCCTGCGGCGCGTCCAGGTGGACCTCATCGTCCTCGACGTGATGCTGCCCGGCAAGAGCGGGCTGGAGCTGTGCCGCGACCTGCGCGCCCAGTATTCGACGCCGATCATCATGCTGACCGCCGTCACCGAGACGACCGACCGCGTCGTCGGCCTGGAAATGGGCGCCGACGACTATGTGCCCAAGCCCTTCGACCCGCGCGAGCTTTTGGCGCGCATCCGGGCCGTGCTCAGGCGCAATGGCGCCGCCGAGCCGAAGCGCGCCACCACCAAGCAGATCTACCGCTTCGCTGGCTGGACGATGGACTGTGCCCGGCGCCGGCTGATCGCACCCGACGATGTCAGGGTCGAGCTGACCATGGCCGAATTCAACCTGCTGCAGACCTTCGTCAAGAGTGCGCAGCGTGTGCTGACCCGCGACCAGCTCATCGAATTGTCCGGCGGCGACAGCGACTATTCCTTCGACCGCAGCATCGACATCCTGGTCAGCCGGTTGCGGCGCAAGATGGAGGACGACCCGAAGACGCCCAAGCTGATCCTGACCGTACGCAGCGGCGGCTACCAGTTCCTGCCCGAGACGACCTCCGAATGAGACGTTTCCTGCCGCAGACCTTGCCTGTCTGGGTGCTGCTGATCGTCATTGCCGGCCTGCTGATCAGCCAGGTCGCGACCCTCTACATCGTCTCGCGCGACCGCGCTGCCGCCAACGACGTCGTCGACCTCTACCGGCTCAACGACCGTGCCTTCTCGCTGGTGCAGCTCATGCATGACGCCAGTCCGGACGAGCGCAAGGCGACGGCGACCGGCCTGTTCAACTCCACCTACGCGCTCACCGTTTCGGACACGCCGGCGGTCACTTCGTCGATCGCCGGCGACGACGAACTGGCCGAACTCGAAGACATCCTCGTCGGCCGGCTGTCCAAATTCGGCATCACCGATGCACGCGTGCGCCGCGATCCGGCGACGCGCGAGGCCGACGACGCGGACGGCACGACGCCAGGACCCGACATCGGCCAGGTCGAGCGCGACCTTCTGGTGCTGGCCGCCGACTTCGCCCAGAGCGACAAGCTGACGGCATCGCTGCGCTTCGCCGACGGCCAATGGCTGAATTTCACCGAACCGATCACGCCCGTCGGCCCGATCCTGAGCTTCGACAGCCTGCCGCTCTATTCGCTGATCGCAGGGCTGGTGGTGATCATGTCGATCTGGTCACTGCGCCGGCTGACGGCGCCCTACCGGATGATGGAAACCGCCGTGAACCGGATCGGCAAGGATCTGAAGAGCCCGCCGATCGCCGAGAGCGGCAGCCGCGAGGTGCGTGCCGCCGCCAAGGCGATCAATGCCATGCAGGCGAGATTGCGCGAATATGTCGAGGACCGCGAACATCTGGCGGCGGCACTGGCGCATGACCTGCGCACGCCGATGACCAGGATGCGCCTGCGCCTGGAGCTGTTGCGCAAATCGGCGGTCCGCGAGGCGCTGGCCCACGATCTCGCCGATGTCGAGAGCATTGCCAGTTCGGTGATCGACTTTGCCACCTTCGAAGTGACCGAGGAAAAGAACGAACGCATCGATTTCTGGTCGCTCGTGGAATCGATCGCCGACGGCTATGACGACGTCTCGTTCGACGACGAGACCCGTTCGCGCGGGCTGATCTGCATGGCGCGGCCGGTCGCGCTCAAGCGCTGCGTCACCAATCTGGTGCAGAACGCGGTCACCTACGGCAAGAAGGCGCATCTTTCGCTGCGCCGGTCGGAGGACATGATCCTGCTCACCATCCGCGATGAAGGGCCTGGCATACCGCAGGCACAGATCGACGCGGTGTTCGGCTCGTTCGTGCGCCTCGAACAATCGCGCAACCGCCAGACCGGCGGTCTGGGCCTCGGCCTGACCATTGCCCGCAACATCGCACGCGCCGCAGGTGGCGAGATCCGCCTGTCCAACAACCCGGGCGGCGGCCTGCTGACGCAACTGCGCCTGCCGCTGGCGGCATAAAAACAAGGCGCGCCCGGTCGCCGCGCCTCGCCGCCGTTGGGTTTCGAAGAAACTACCGCCGCAACACCGCGCTCAGCACATCCCTGATGCCGATGGCGCCGACAAATCGCGACTGGTCGTCAAACAGCGCTACCGGAGCGGTCTGCGAACGGTGCATGGCCAGCATGACGGTTTTCAGCGAGGTGCCGGGATTGGCCCAGAACACTTGCGCGGCTTCCTCGGATTGGCCTTCGACGTCGGCGCACGACACCCAGACCGCCGGCTTGCCGTCGCGTTCAGCCGCCGCCACCAGCCCGTGATCGTCGATCTTGAAGCGCGTCGTCTTGCGGCGGTCGAGCCAGACCCAGCCGTCCTTGCCGTGCTCCAGATCGCGACGGTCGCGCATCACGTTCCAGGCGGTCAGCACCGACAGCGGGTTCACATTGGCGATGAAGTCTCGGACATAGTCGTTGGCGGGCCGCAGCACGATGTCTTCGGGCGCGCCGGTTTGCACGATGCGCCCACCCTCCATGATGGTGATGTGGGAGCCGATCTTCAGCGCCTCCTCGAGGTCGTGGCTGACGAAGATGATGGTCTTCTTCAATTCAGCCTGCAGCTGCAGCAATTCGTCCTGCAGCTTGGTGCGGATGAGCGGGTCGAGCGCCGAGAACGGCTCATCCATCAACAGGATCGGCGCCTCGGTGGCGAAGGCCCGCGCCAGGCCGACGCGCTGCTGCATGCCGCCCGAAAGCTCATGCGCGTATTTCTTCGACCACTGGTCGAGATTGACCAGCTTGAGCTGGCGTTGCACGCGCTCCTTGCGCTCGGCTTCCGGGACGCCGGCGAGTTCGAGGCCGAGACCGACATTCTCCTCCACCGTGCGCCAGGGCAAAAGGCCGAACTGCTGGAACACCATCGCCACCTGTTTCTGGCGCAGGCGCCGCAAGGTCGCCTCGTCGCAGGTGACGACATCGACGGTCTTGTCGCCATCCTTGACCAGCACCTGGCCGCGCGACACCACGTTGAGCCGGTTGACCGCCCGCAGCAATGTCGACTTGCCCGAACCGGAGAGGCCCATCAGAACGGAGATCTCGCCCTCGTTCACGGTCAGGCTGGCGCCGGCGCAGCCCAGTACATTGCCGGTCTTTTCGAGGATCTCGGCGCGGCTGGCGCCGGCGTCGATCATCTTCAGCGATCCGGCCTGGTCGGCGCCGAAGACGATATCGACGTTCCTGAAATCGACGGCGACGGTCATTTCTTGCCTCCAACGGCGATGCGGGTCATCCGGTCGAGCACGATGGCCAAAACGACGATGGCAAGCCCCGCCTCAAGCCCGAGGTCGATGCGGCGCGAGCCGAGCGCCCGGTTGATCTCGGTGCCGAGCCCGCCGGCGCCGATCAGTGCGGCAAACACCACCATCGACAGCGACAGCATGATCGATTGCGTCAGGCCGGCCATGATGGTGGGCAGTGCCGACGGCAGTTCCACCTTCCACAGCAGCTGGCTCTTGGTGGCGCCGAAAGCCTCGCCGGCCTCGACGATCGACTTCGGCACCGAGACGACGCCCAGATGCGTGAGCCGGACCGCGGTCGGAATGACGAAGATGATGGTGACGATGAGGCCGGGCGCGTTGCCGAGGCCGAACAGCGTCAGCACCGGGATCAGGTAGACGAAGGTCGGCAGCGTCTGCATCAGGTCGAGCACCGGCAGCATGACGCGGTAGACCTTCGGCTTGTGCGCTGCCCAGATGCCGAGCGGCACGCCGATGGCCATGGCCATGGCAGCGGCCGCGACGACCAGCACCAGCGTCTGCACCGTCTGCTTCCAAAGGTTCTGGTTGATGATGAAGATCAGGCCGAGAAAGACGCCGATGGCAAGTGGCCGCGAGCGTTGCAGCAGCCAGGCGACAACGGCGATGACCAGCGCCAGCAGCACCGGCGGCACCATCAAGAGGATGCCGACCAGCCCATCCAGCAGGAAATTGAGGCCATTCGAAAAGGCCCTGAACACAGTGTCGAAATTGTCGGTTAGGAAACCGAAGAAGGCCTTTCCCCAGGCGCCGATCGGAATCTTGTGATCGACCATGAATTTCGAAATCGGATCCATATCGCCCCTCTCGTGCAGGAGACCGCCCTGCCCCTCGGCCTCGGCCGTCTTCATCTTGTCACAGGATATGAAAAAGGGCAGCCTTTTCTAAGATGGCTGCCCTTCCTGGTTCGGCTTTGCCGAATTCAGTCGGCTCAGCTTCCGAGCGCGGTCTTGATGGCGGCGGCAGCGTCACCGCCGTCGAAGGTAGTCACGCCGGCTATCCACGGGGCAACGGCATCCGGGTGCTTCTTCAGCCAGTCGGTTGCAACCGTATTGGCGTCGCCGCCCTTGAGGATCGCGTCCATCATCTCGCCTTCCATGTCCAGGTTGAACTTCAGGTTGGCGATGAACTTGCCGGCGTTCGGGCATTCGGTGGTGTAGCCCTTGCGCACATTGGTGTAGACGGTGGCGGCGCCGAAGCCGCTGTCGCCCATGCCGTCGAGATAGGTGATCTTCATGGCGCCCATCACCGGATGCGGCGTCCAGCCGAGGAAGGCGATCCATTCATTGTTCTTCATCGACTGCTCGGCCTGCGTCAGCATGCCGGCTTCCGAGGATTCGACCAGCTCGAAGCCTTCGAGATTGTCCTTCGGGTTCTTGATCATGTCGAGGATGATGCGGTTGCCGTCATTGCCGGCCTCGATGCCATAGATCTTGCCGTTGAACTTGTCCTTGAACTTGCCGATATCGGTCAGCGATTTGACGCCGGCGTCGGCGACATAGGTCGGCACGACGATGCCGTAGCCGGCGCCGGTCAGGTTGGTGCTGATCGTCTCGACCGAACCGTCGGCTGTATAGTCCTTGATGTCGTTGGTCATCGACGGCATCCAGTTGCCGAGGAACACGTCGAGATCCTTGTTCTTCAGCGACGCCATGGTCACCGGCACCGACAGCTGGATCGTTTGCGGCTCATAGCCGAGCGCGGTCAGCAGCACGGAGGCGACGCCGGTCGTCGCCTGGATGTCGGTCCAGCCGACATCGGAAAGGCGCACCGCCTTGCAGCTTGCCGGATCACCGGCGTAGGCAGCGCTGGTTGACAAAAAAGCCGCCAGGCCGAGGCCGGCGACGAAAGAGTTCATACGCGACATAGACAGTCTCCCATTGTGATTCTTTGGCGAAGCGTAGCTACGGTTTCTATGCCCGCCTTGTTTCGTCAGCCAAACACCATTCTGGTGTGGTTTCAAGCATTAAGACAATCACGATCAACGGCGCGGGCTGGCCAATCAGCGACACATCAGGCGCTTTTGTCTGGCCAGCCGGCTTTTTCAGGGGAATGCCGCTCTGGCCCCTCCCCGTGTCAGGCCAAGTCGGCTTAAAAGAGCGGCATGGCCAAGCTTTACTTCCACTACGCGACGATGAACGCCGGCAAGACGACGATGCTCTTGCAGGCCTCTTACAATTACCGCGAGCGCGGCATGGGCACGATGCTGTTCGTCGCCGGCCACTACCGCAAGGGCGATACAGGCCTGATCTCGTCGCGCATAGGCCTGGAGACGGAAGCCGAGATGTTTCGCGACGGCGACGATCTGTTCGCCCGCGTCGCCGATCATCACGCGCATACGTCGGTGCATTGCGTCTTCGTCGACGAGGCGCAGTTCCTCGAGGAAGAGCAGGTCTGGCAGCTCGCCCGCATCGCCGACCGGCTGAACATCCCGGTCATGTGCTACGGCCTGCGCACCGATTTCCAGGGCAAGCTGTTTTCCGGCTCGCGCGCGCTGCTGGCCATCGCCGACGATTTGCGCGAAGTGCGCACCATCTGCCGATGCGGCCGCAAGGCGACGATGGTCGTGCGCCTCGGCCCCGATGGCAAGGTGGCGCGCCAGGGCGAGCAGGTGGCGATCGGCAAGGATGTCTATGTCTCGCTCTGCCGCCGCCACTGGGAGGAAGAGATGGGCCGCGCCGCGCCAGACGACTTCATCGGCTTTATCAAGGGCTGACGGTCGGCGGCCTTGACCCCGGCCCGATGCAGCGTTTCTTAAGGCTTCGGTACTATAACGCAGCCAGCCAGAGCTCCCCGGGGTCAGCCATGCTTCGAGCCGCTTCGTTCGCCAGTATCCTTCTCCTTGCCAGCTCGCTCGTAGCCCATGCCGGCGGTGATCCTGCCCTGGGCAAGAAGGTCTTCAACCGATGCATGGCCTGCCATGACGCAGCCACCGACCGCGACAAGGTCGGTCCGCATCTGTTGGGCGTCGTTGGCCGCACTGCCGGCAGTGCCGAGAGCTTTCTTGGCCACTATTCCGAGGCGATGAAGAGTGCCGGCGCCGCCGGCCTGATCTGGGATGAAGCCAATCTCGCCGAGTATCTCAAGGCCCCAAAGCTGAAGGTGCCGAGCAACAAGATGGCGTTCGGCGGCCTGACCAATGACGACGACATCGCCAATGTCATCGCCTATCTGAAGGCCGATCCCAAGCCCTGATCCGCTGTTCGTCAGCTCTGTAAAACCGGCTTTCCCCTCGCATATCGCGGCCGCGATTGCTTCAGTGATTTGCCGAATACAAAGGCATCCGTGCGCCATCGGCTTGCCGCATGAAAGTTCAATGACAGCTGAACTACGGCTGGCAGGCAAGCTAATCACGCCAGGCCCCCGCCTTCACTGGTTTTCAAGACCCTGATGGATTCTTTTGTTTTCACGCCGCCCTTGTCTTCACGTCTTTCAATCCCCCGATGCCCCACATATATTCGCCGCTGTTCGCGACCAGCGACGTCATGCCGAAGCGGGAGGCCCCAATGGCGACATTGCAGAATTTCGACGCCGAAATTGCCAAGACCAAGCAGGTCGTACAGGACATGCGCTCCAAGATCGAGCAGTCCGGCACCATGCTTGATACGCTCGCCACATCGGACAAGAAGATCGGCGACGCCAATTTCGACCTCGAGAACGCCCGCATCGAGGATGTGCTGAAGCAGCAAAAGGTGATGGAAGGCAACATTGCCGACCTGATCATCGGCCTGGAGGACGCCACCAACGTCTTCGGCTCCGAGTTCGAGAGCATGAAGAACTACACCGGCTGGGAAAAATTCATCGGTATCTTCTCCAGCCAGAGCAAGCAGCGCATGCGCACCGACCGCGTCCGCAACATGTCGCTGGCGGGCAATCTGCAGGAATTGCTGGTCAAATCCGACACCATCGTCGGCATATTGAAGGCGCAGAAAGAGGTCCTCGACCAGCGCTACAAGACCTCGGAAACCAGCCTGTCGCAGGTGATCGAGCGCCGCAAGACCACCATGACCAACCTCGAAGCCGTGCAGAAGCGCATCGAGGAGCTCAACCCGATGCTGCTCGACATCGAAAACAAGATCGCCGCTTCGACCAGCCAGAAGGACCGCACGCAGCTCGAAGGCGAACGCTCCAAGCTGGCGACGGAATACAACGAAAAACAGGCCAAGGAGCAGGAGCTGCTGGCCGAGAGCCAGACGCTCGAGCGCTACACCTCGATGTTCCAGACCTTCGTCGATTCGCTCAACAACCAGATCGCCGCGCAATCGACGCTGATCAACAAGCTGACCATCGATACCGAGCAGCGCATCGTGCTCTACAAGGCGCTGGAAGATTCGCTGAAGACCGCCGCCCAGCAGGACGTCGCCCACAAGATCAACACGCTGGGCAGCCAGGTCGACAACACCGCCGAGGAAACCATGGCCGGCATCGGTGCTGCTTCGCAAAAACACATCGGCGACCTACTCGAGATGCACGAGAAGAACATGGTCGCCACCGCCGACATCCAGCGCCGCAAGAAGCTGGCCGACGATGCCTTTGCCCGCCGCTTCGACGAGGTGCTGAAGAAGCACAATTCGGCAAACTACGTGCAGTCTTAGGGGTGACAGGACTGCCCGCGAGCGCACAGGCATGACCCCCGAAAACGAAGCGGCGGCACGATATTTCTCCGCCATCACGGCCGCGCTGAGCGGCCTTGAAGTGTTCATGCGCGACGATCGCTCGCCGCTTTACCGGCACGGCATCGTCGCCAAGATCGTCGCCGAATACATCGCCCGGCTCGACAAGTCGTTTTCCTGCTGGCGCAACCGGCTGGGCTTCATGGATACGTTCCGCATTTCGCGGGCCGAAAGCGGATTCCCGGTGTTCCAGAACCTGCTCGAACTGGAAAACGACCGCCGCCAGGCCGACGCGCGGCTTGCCAACATCCCGCTCGCCGGCGAATTGCGCGAGGAAATGGCCGACTTCATCCTGCGCCACAAGGAATTCCCCGAGGCGCTGCAGAAGTCGATGGCCGAGCGGCTCTATCTCGAGGACGTGAAGAGCGAGAACACGTTCGGTCCCTTCACGCTGGCGCAAACCGCCAAGGTCTCGGTCAATCCGAAGACGGGACGGCCCTATTATCTCGTCCATTGGGCGACGTTCGACGGCAGCGCCAACCTGCCCCTGGTCTACATGGTGACGGTGGAGGATTCTTCCGACGCGATGATCCGCCAGCTTGTCGACAGAAACGGCAAACTCAACGAGACGGTCGACATTCCGCTGCCGGTCGATGGCCTGCTCAATCCCGAGCTTGCCCATCGTTTCGACGATTTCACCGAGAAGAACTCCGCCTATACGCTGTCGCCGGCGACCATCGCGGTCAACCTCGACAAGGATTTCGAACCGCTGCACCCCAAGCAGCTGCGCCGCGTCGTGCTCGGCCCGTTCTATTCGGTGGGGATTACCGACAACAATTCGACGGTGACCGAGGTTCTGGCCAAGGTGCGCAAACCGGAAAATGCCTGGCTTTTGACCTGGACGATCCAGGAGGTCTATTCCAAGAGCGAGAAACCCGGCCGCAAGGGCCTGTTTTCGAGTGAGAAGACAACGCAGGAATTCTTCATCAACACTGATGATCTGGAAGCCGCGCGTCAGGGCGTGTCGAGCTATGAAAACCATGCGCTGATTCCGCACGAGGCCTATCAGGCACTCTACGCCGCCGGCGAAGCACAGAAGATTTTTGCCGGCTACAAGGTTCATATCCTGTCCAACGGACAGGTCATCTCAGACGTCTGACCGTCACACCACGGAGTACCCTTCATGGATACCGGCCTGACCACCATTCCGGAAGCCGCCATCGAGAAGCACCGCGCCACCGCGCAGAGCTTCATCACCCGCATCGTCGTGCTGGAGGACCCGTCACGGGAGTCCGGCACCGCGCTTGCCGGCACCAACCGCCGCTTCGTCTCGACCGTCTCGGTCGGCTCGGTGCGTCGCACGCGCGAGGTCGAGCTGGCCAAGACCGTCGGCGCCGTTCATCCCGACGACCAGCTGCTGACCATCCCGCAGCACACGCTCCTGTTTCGCGCCCGGCGCGGCACGGCGATCGCGCTGGCCATATCGGACGTCTTTGCCGAAGGCTCCGACCTCGAAAGCCTGCAGGCCAGGAATACCCGCGCGCCGCTCGAAGGCGACGAAGCGGCCACCTTCAAGAAGCTTCTGTCGGCCTCGGCTTACATCTCCGCCTTCAGCCTCGCCTCCTACCTGTTCCAGCTGATCGACAGCGACGGCGAGGCACCCAACGACATCCCCGAGCCGGACTTCCTGTTCGACACGCCGCAGGATGCGGTGAAGTCGATCCTCGCTGGCCTCGACAAGGCGATCTCGGGATCGTCCGATGATGCCGATTTGATGACAAGGGCACGCGCCTTCGCCCGCGTCGCCATCGACGGGCTTCTGGCCCGCAAGGGCCGCTTCGACGGCATCGGCCCGTTCGAGAACGCCCATATCCGCATCGATGCCGACGATTTCACTCTCGATGGTTTCGACGTCGCGCCGGGCAAGCGCTCAAAACCGCTGGTGATGACCTTCAAGAAGCCGGAAGAGGTCGTCGGCAACCACATCGCCAAATACCAGTCGGTCAAGCTCGCCAAGATGCTGATGGCCTATGATTTCGAGCGCGAACTCAATCCGTTCGTCGAGCTCGGCGGCTTCCTGTTCACCTTCATCGGCGACGGCGCCCCCGGCACTGGCAAGACGACGCTGATCCAGATGATCGCCGGCCTCGTCAACGGCTATTGCCAGGTCGCCGGCTATCCCTTCGCCTACGAGAATTTCGGCGTCGACCAGATCTCGTCCTATCAGGGCAAGTCGGGCCAGAACTGCCGCCAGTTCATCAACAATGTCTTGAACCCGCGCGTCATCGGCTTCGGCACCATCGACGACATCGACCAGGTGGCGGCGCGCCGCTCCGACGACCGCGCCTCGGCCGGCCAGCAGGAAATAACAGGCGTCTTGATGGACGCCTTCGCCGGCGCCGCCACCGTGGTGCGCGGCAACTGCTCGTTCGGCATGTTCTCCAACTACCCCGAAAATGTCGACGACGCGCTGCGTCAGCGCGCCGGCGCCCGCTGGCTGGTCGACGGGCCGCAGAGCCGCGACGACTACATCGATATTTTTGTCCTGCTGGCGGGGAAAAACCACAAGATCCCGCTCGGCGACCACGATCTCTACGCCGCGCAGGAAATCCAGCGCGCCGTGACCGAAGCCTATGAGGAGCACGAGAAGCCGCAGGAAGATGGGCTGATGAAGGTCTACGAGCGCTACATGAAGGAGAACGGCGCGCCGAAATCGATGGCCGATATCGGCACCTATCTGCACCTGATCAAGGATGCCGAGCCCCGCTTCACCGGTCGCGCCATCAAGAATGTCACCGACGCCATCAAGATGCGCGCCATGGACATCGAGCTTCCCGACGATTGGTTCGAGAAGCCGGAAGTCTTCATGCACAAGGGCTACGACGAGAAGAAAGCGATGATCGAGGAACTGCGCGGGCCGTTCTCGATGGACATGGTCATGCAGGAGATCAACCGCTACGCCGACTCGGAGTTCCGCTATTCCGACAAGTCCGACGACTCCGCCGTGGAAAAACTGCTGCGCGACGCCCGCCTGCGCGAACGGGCTGCGCGCGAGATGGAGGAGATGAAGAAGAAGGGGCTATGGAATGCGTGAGCTGCGCCGGCCTTCCCTTCACCCCTTGTGGGAGAAGGCAAGATGAGCCCCGCCAAAAAACCCGATCTCCTGCGCGACAATGAGCTGATCTATGGCCGGCTGCTGACGGTCGACGAGCCGCATCTGATCCAGCGCTACAACAAGGCGCTCGCCGCATTCGGCTTGAAGCCGACCAAGCTGAAGACCTTCCAGATCGATCGCACCGGCTTTTCGCCCGAAGTGGCCGAGGAATGCGACGACTACGACTATCTCGATCCCAACGAGGTCAACCGCCGTTTCATCATCCTGACGCCGTCGCAGATCGACCTGCCGGTGGTGCACACCGCCTTCTCCAACACCTCGCAGCTGATGTTCGAGTTCATGTCCAAGAACCAGCGCGCCATCGATGCGCTGACGATCAAGGATGTCATCTACGGCGAGATCGAGGATTCCGTTCCCAAGGTCAACGATATCGAGGACCTGCTGTCGATCAGCCAGGTCGAGTTCAAGGTGCTGTCGGCTGAGGATGTGCTGGGCAAGGCCGCCGAGCTCGGCAAGCTCGTCGACCGGTTGAAGCAGGAGCCCGACGCCTGGCGCGACAGCGCCATGCTGAACCGCATGGTCGAGCTCGCCAAGATCTGCGGCGACATCCGCGAGAACGCGCTGGTGCCCGACCAGGTGATCTTCCGCCACAACGCCTACTGGACCAGCCATTTCGGTGGCCTTTACGTCTTCGTCGACCCGGATGTGACGACGGTGATCAGCGATCCTGCGGCGCCAGGCTTCCGCCGTTCGCGGCCGTGGCAGGTCAGCTATCTCTCCATTAACGACGCCGACAAGGTGTTCAAGTTCCTCGCCACCACCGGCCGCATCGAGTTGCCGCGCGCCTCCTGGGTCGAGGCCTCGGGCTACCTCGAGCACCGCGCCGAGATGGTGGTGCGCGCGCTGATCCGCGATGCCGAGCCGAACCGCAACTTGACCAATGTCGACAAGGTCTGGCTGCAGACCTGGATCCAGAGCCATGCCGACCTGATCACCAGGGACGGCAATTTCCCTTTCCTCAACGCCGCCAAGCGCGAGATCGCCCAGCTCGGCCACCTGAAGATCGAGGATGTCTTCCCGCAGCAGCGCTTCCTGGTGATCCGCGCCAAGCCTGACCATCCTGACGCCTGGCTGACCAACCGGCTGATCTCGGATTTCGTGCCGTCGGACTTCGTCTCGCGCTACATCTTCAACAAGGACGGCTTCTACAAGGACTATGGCGGCTTCAGCGACGCCTGGCGATCGCATGTTGTGGACGTTCTCAAAACCACATATTTGAAGGACAAGGTGGCGTTTCGCACGCGCCTCTACGACCTGACTGACTAGAACGAAATGAACCGTTATTTCGTTCTAACTTCTTGTTTTGGCGCATAATGTTATCCAAAAAGTCTGCAACTTTTTGGCATCATGCTTGAGGGGGGTGACACAGCCATGCTCGATCCGATCGTGAACTTCTTCACCCGCATTTTCCAGTGGATCGGCCGCGGTATCGGGCTTTTGATCGGCGTCATCCTTTGGCCGTTCCTGTGGGCCGGACGCTGGTACACGCAACGCGGCTGGATCCTCAAGGCGGCGGTCGGCCTTGCTCTGCTGGTGCTGATCGGCCTCTATGCCAATTTCTTCTACGCCACCCAGTGGTGGAACAATTTCAACCCGAACTATCCAGACACCTACACGTTCGAGAAGCGCAATGTCTCCGCTGGCGAACAGGTCTCCGCCGGCGCCGGCACCGACACGGCCAAGACCTGCGGCAACTCCGGCATTGCCCAGATCGCCGCCGACCTGACCGACTTCAACGTCAACCAGAATGCCTGGATCTCGTCGATGATCCTCTACAAGCTCGGCCTGTTCGGCATCGACTGGGACAACACGCCGTGGATGGACAACAAGGCCTCCTTCCAGCGCGGCATCAACCAGGCGGTGCGGCGCACGGCGACCGAACTCGCCGACAATCTCGGCCGCGTCCGCACCACCTCGCAGATCGACAGCGATCTGCAGAATGCCCGCGGCAACCTGCAGTTCGACGAGGAGACCTGGTATTTCGGCCTGAACCCGTTCGGCCCCAAGACACCGACGCCGAGCTACTATCGCGACGCCGTGCGCATGCTGCGTTCCTTCAACGCTCGCCTTGCCACCTGCCAGGCGACATTCGACGCCCGCGCCGACAATCTGAAACAGTATATCGACCGCATCTCGTCCGACATCGGCTCGACCTCGGCGATCCTCAAGGAACGCGCCGAGAACCACAACAATGGCTGGTTCGACTTCCGCGCCGACGACCGCTACTGGTTCGCCTATGGCCAGCTCTATGGCTATTACGGCCTGATGAAGGGCGCCCAGGCCGACTTCGAGGACGTCATCAAGGAAAAGCATCTGCAGAACCTGTGGGACACGATGGACTCGCAGTTCGTTTCGGCGCTGAAGATCCAGCCTTTCATCATCGCCAATGGCCGCGAGGATGGCTGGCTGTTGCCGACGCATCTGACGACGATGGGCTTCTATGTGCTCAGGGTGCGCTCCAACATGGTCGAAATCAGCAACGTTCTGACGCAGTAGCGCTGTTCCATTAGGGACCAGGCGATGGTGAATTTGCGCCGTCGCCTCTGTCGCATTCCGTGCATTGTGCGGCTGTTTTGAGACGGCGGAACGACGCGTCCTCTGGCTTCTATACGGCGCGGCAACGGAGCCAGGAAGAACCGACGACAGGTCGGCCGGTCCGCAGAAGAATTTTCTCAAGAGGAAACATAGTTGCATACAAGTTGACGCCGCGGCAGCGACAGGGTTAGAACATGCCCGCGCCCGGTTCCAACCTGCTTGCCAGTAAGACCAAACCCGTCCCCTCCACCGTCCAATCCAGAGGAAAGCCGTCATGGCCGAAGTGAAGTCCGACATCGAGATCGCGCGCGGCGCCAGGAAAAAGCAGATCCAGGAGATCGGCCAGAAGATCGGCATCCCGACCGAACACCTGCTGCCCTACGGCCACGACAAGGCCAAGATATCAGCCGAATTCATCAAATCGGTGAAGGGCAACAAGGACGGCAAGCTGATCCTCGTAACCGCCATCAACCCGACGCCGGCCGGCGAAGGCAAGACCACGACCACGGTTGGTCTCGGCGACGGCCTGAACCGCATCGGCAAGAAGGCGATCGTCTGCATCCGCGAGGCTTCGCTCGGCCCGAACTTCGGCGTCAAGGGCGGTGCCGCCGGCGGCGGCTATGCGCAGGTCGTGCCGATGGAGGACATGAACCTCCACTTCACCGGCGACTTCCACGCCATCACCACCGCACACAACCTGCTTTCGGCGCTGATCGACAACCACATCTACTGGGGCAATGAGCTCGGCATCGACACCCGCCGGGTCGTCTGGCGCCGCGTCATGGACATGAACGACCGCGCGCTGCGCGAGATCATCTGCTCGCTCGGCGGCGTCGCCAACGGCTTCCCGCGCGAGGGCGGTTTCGACATCACCGTCGCCTCGGAAGTCATGGCGATCCTCTGCCTGTCGACCGACCTGAAGGACCTGGAAAAGCGCCTCGGCGATATCATCGTCGCCTATCGCCGCGACAAGTCAGCCGTCTATGCCCGCGACCTCAAGGCCGACGGCGCCATGGCTGTGCTGCTGAAGGACGCCATGCAGCCGAACCTGGTGCAGACGCTGGAGAACAACCCGGCCTTCGTGCATGGCGGGCCGTTCGCCAACATCGCGCATGGCTGCAACTCGGTCGTCGCCACCACGACGGCGCTCAAGCTCGCCGACTATGTCGTCACCGAAGCCGGCTTCGGCGCCGATTTGGGTGCTGAAAAGTTCTTCGACATCAAGTGCCGCAAGGCGGGCCTGAAGCCGGCAGCGGCGGTCATCGTCGCCACCGTGCGCGCCATGAGGATGAATGGCGGCGTCAAGAAGGAAGACCTCGGCACGGAAAACGTCGAAGCGGTGAAGAAGGGCTGCGCCAATCTTGGCCGCCACATCGAGAACATCAGGCAGTTCGGCGTGCCGGCGGTGGTTGCCATCAACCATTTCTATTCCGACACCGACGCCGAGATCCAGGCGATGAAGGACTATGTCGCCTCGATGGGCGAAGAAGCGATCCTGTGCAAGCACTGGGCACACGGCTCGGCCGGGATCGAGGATCTCGCCAACAAGGTGGTGGCACTGGCCGAATCCGGCGCCTCGCAGTTCGCGCCGCTCTATCCCGACGCCATGCCGCTGTTCGAGAAGATCAACACCATCGTCCAGCGCATCTATCGCGGCTCGGAAGCGATCGCCGACAAGTCGGTGCGCGACCAGCTCAAGGCGTGGGAAGACGCCGGCTACGGCCATTTGCCGGTGTGCATGGCCAAGACCCAGTATTCCTTCTCGACCGACCCGAACCTGCGCGGCGCGCCGACCGGCCACACCGTGCCGGTGCGCGAGGTCAGGCTTTCGGCCGGTGCCGGCTTCGTCGTCATCATCTGCGGCGAGGTCATGACCATGCCGGGCCTGCCGAGGGCGCCGTCCTCGGAAAAGATCTTCCTCAATGAGGCCGGCAATATCGAAGGCCTGTTCTAAAATCCTTCAATTCAAACAGAAAGGGCGCCGCAGCGATGCGGCGCCCTTCTGTTTTTTCGGATAGCCCTAAGCTGCGCTGCGCGACAGGGCCCGCTGGTTGGAGCCGAAGATCGTGTCGCGCTCCGGCAGCGCGCCGGTCTGCAGGCACTCCACCCATTCGGCGGTCTTGAGCACGGCGGCGAAGCGCGACTGCAGGATGATCGTGACCACGCGATGGATCTCCTCGGCCGAGGCGTAGCCGGCGCTGTTGGCGTAAGGCACCGAGCCGGTCGCATCCGACAGGAACTCGACGGCAAAGCCCATATGCACGGCGTGGATAATGGTCGACAGGTCACAATTATGCGTCATGTAGCCGACCACCGTAATCGTATCGATGGCATTGGCGCGAAGCCAGTCTTCCAGATCAGTGCCGGTGAAGGCGGAGGGCAGGTTCTTTTCGACATAATGGTCGCGCTTGCGCCTGACGATTTCGGGATGCAGTTCGCCGCCGTGACTGCCCTTGGCGAAGATCGGCGAGGTCTCGGGCGCCATCTGCTTGACGACCACCACCTTGATGCCGGCAGCAGTCGCTGCATCCATGGCGCGTGCCACATTGACGACGCTGTCGCGGAACGGCGGATGCTGGATGGCGAGATTGCCGCCGTCGTAATCGTTCTGCACATCGACGACGATCAGCGCCCGGCGGGGCGCGGTGTTGGCTGGGTCAGACATGGTGTTTCCTTTCCGGCTTGAATTCGATGGATGGAAGATAGGCGGGCTGCCAGACAGCCGAAAGTGGCCCGATTGACATCATTCGAAAGAATTGGGACAATCCGCATTCAACCGCTGGAAGCACCCATGAACGACCCGATCATTGCCGTCCTCGCCTTCGACGGCATCAGCCCGTTCCATCTTTCCGTACCGTGCCTGGTCTTCGGCGAGGACAGGACGGCGCTTGGCCTGCCGCGCTTCGACTTCCGCATCTGCGCGGTCAAGGCCGGCCCGATCCATACCGAAGCCGGGCTGACAATTGCCGCGCCGCATGGGCTCGAAGGGCTCGACGGCGCCGATATCGTCATCATCCCGAGCTGGCATCATCTGAGCGAACCGGTATCGCCGCTGCTGATGGAAGCGCTGCGCCATGCGCACCAACGCGGCGCCTTGATTGTCGGCCTGTGCCTCGGCACCTTCGCCATTGCAGCGGCCGGGCTGCTTTCGGGCCGACGTGCCGCGACGCACTGGGCCTATTGCGAACAATTGCAAACACTCCATCCCGACATCGCTGTCGATGCCGCGGTGCTCTACGTCGACAATGGCGATGTCGTGACCTCGGCCGGCGTCGCCGCCGGCCTCGACTGCTGTCTCCACATCGTGCGCGCCCGCTATGGCGCGGAAGCAGCACTGCGGCTCGCCCGCCAGATCGTGCTTTCTCCGCACCGGCAGGGTGGGCAGGCACAGTTCATCGAGCATCCGGTGGCAAGAAGCGCGGACGCCGACCGCTTCACCCAGGCCCTCGACGCGGTTCGCGCGACGCTTGGCGAGGCGCATAGCCTGGACCGCGTCGCCGAGGCCGCCGGCCTGACCCGCCGCACCTTTACCCGTCGCTTTCAGAAATCGATCGGCGCCAGCTTTGGCGATTGGCTGACCAGCCAGCGGATCGAACTGGCGCAGCGTTTGCTGGAAGCGACGGAGAAATCGATGGACATGATCGCCTTCGAAGCCGGCTTCGGCAGCGCCACCTCGTTGCGTCAGCATTTTGCCGCGAGACTGAGGACATCGCCGGCGCAATACCGGCGCGAGTTTTCCAGGCGAGGCGATCAGGAAGAGCGCATGACGTATGTCCTGTCGTCCTGACCTGTTCAGCCCCGCTTGACCGGCCGCGCCGGATTGCCGATCACCGTGGCGTTCGCCGCCACGTCGCGCGTCACCACCGCACCGGCGCCGACGGTGGCGCCTTCACCGATGCTGACGCCGCCAAGGATGACGGCTGAGCCGCCGATCCAGGCATTGGCGCCGATCTCAATCGGTCGGGCGATCTCCAGTCCGGCCTGCCGCCCACTGGCCTCCTTGTGGTGCTCGGCGCAGTAGATCTGCACGTTCGGGCCGAGCAGCGTTGCCTTGCCGATGCGCACGCTCGCCGTGTCGAGGATGGTGCAGCCGGCATTGAGAAACACGCCGTCGCCGAGAAAGATGTTGAAGCCATAGGCGCAGTGGAACGGCGCCTCGATACGGGCGCCCTCGCCGGCTCTTCCCAGCAGTGCCTTCAGAGCCGGCCCGAGATTGCCGCGTTGACGAGGCGGCAGCAAGTTGTGCTCGAACACCGCATCGCGCGCTATCATCCGCAACGACTCCAGTTCGTCATCGAGGCAGGTATACCATTCGCCGGCCACCATCTTCACGCGCTCGCTCTCAGCCATGATGCGGTCTCCAGTTCACGTCCTTGCAAAGCACAAGTGCAGCCAAAAGCGCCGATGCCAGTACTGGTCAAATATTGGACCTATGGTAGCCTGTGACTCAAGGCCGTCTTGGCCCGTGATCGAGGGGGATCGACCATGCTCTACATTCTGGCACTTCTGATCGGCGTCATTGCCGGTCTTCGCGCCATGACGGCGCCGGCCGCCATTGCCTGGGGCGCTTATCTCGGCTGGCTGACGGTTGCCGGCACTTGGGCGAGCTTCATGAGCCATTGGGCGGCTGTCGGCATCTTCACCATCCTGGCCATCGTCGAGCTGGTCACCGACCAGTTGCCGTCGACGCCGAGCCGTAAAGTACCCCAGCAGTTCGGCGCCCGTATCGTTACGGGCGCTTTCACCGGCGCGGTGATCGGCGCCACCGGTGGCGCCACCATCGGCGGCCTGATCGCGGGGGCCATCGGCGCTGTCATCGGCACGCTGGGCGGCGCCGAAGCTCGCGGCCGGCTCGCGGCCGCCTTCGGCAAGGATCCGCCCGCCGCCTTTATCGAGGACGCGGTGGCGATCATCGGCGGCCTGCTGATCGTAGCGGCGGTGGCATGACGACGAAAATCTTCGACGCCATCATCATCGGTGCCGGACAGGCTGGCCCTCCGCTGGCCGGGCGGCTGACGGCCGCCGGCATGAGCGTCGCGCTGATCGAGCGCAAGCTGGTCGGCGGCACCTGCGTCAACACCGGCTGCATGCCGACCAAGACCATGGTCGCCAGCGCCTATGCCGCGCATCTGGCGCGCCGCGCCGCCGACTACGGCGTGACGCTCAGTGGCCCCGTCGGCGTCGACTACGCCATGATCAAGGCGCGCAAGGACAAGGTGACGATCGACGCCCGCACCAATCTTGAGACCTGGATTGCCGGCATGGACAAGTGCACCCTCTATCGCGGCCATGCGCGTTTCGAATCCGCCAACACGGTGCGCGTCGGCGACGATCTTTTGACCGCCGAAAAGATCTTCCTCAACACCGGCGGCCGCGCCTCGGTGCCCGACCTTCCCGGCATCCACGACATCGACTATCTGACCAACTCGTCGATGATGGATCTCGACGTGCTGCCGCGCCATCTCGTCGTCGTCGGCGGCAGCTACATCTCGCTCGAATTCGCTCAGATGTTCCGCCGCTTCGGCGCGGAAGTCACCGTCGTCGAGAAGAGCCCGCGCCTGACCGGCCGCGAGGACGAGGATGTCTCCGCCGCCATCCTGTCGATCCTCGAAAACGAAGGCATCGCGGTCCATGTCGGCGCCGACGACATTGCCTTCGCCAGACAGGGTGACGACATCGCCGTGACCTTCTCCGCCGGCAAGCCACCGGCGGTCGGCTCGCATGTGCTGCTGGCGCTGGGGCGCACGCCCAACACCGACGATCTCGGCCTGGAAAGGGCCGGCGTCGAGGTCGACAAGCGCGGTTTTGTCACCGTCGACGACCAGCTGCGCACCAGCGTGCCCGGCATCTGGGCGATGGGCGACTGCAACGGCAGGGGCGCCTTCACCCACACCTCCTACAACGACTACGAGATCGTCGCCGCCAATTTGCTCGACAACGATCCGCGGAGGGTCAGCGACCGGATCGAAGCCTATGCGCTCTACATCGACCCGCCGCTTGGCCGCTGCGGCATGACCGAGGCCGCAGTGAAGAAATCCGGCCGTCGCGCGCTGGTCGGCCAGCGGCCGATGACCCGCGTCGGCCGCGCTATCGAAAACGGCGAGACGCAGGGTTTCATGAAAATCCTGGTCGATGCCGACACCAGGGAGATCCTCGGCTGCTCGGTGCTCGGCCCCGGCGGCGACGAGGCTATCCATTGTGTGCTCGACCTGATGTACGCCAAGGCGCCCGTCGACACGCTGGCGCGTGCCGTGCACATCCATCCCAATGTTTCGGAGTTGCTGCCCACCATTGCCCAGGAGCTGAAGCCGCTGGCGTGACAGCCCGTTGAAGACCCATTTTAAAGCTCTTCCTTTTCTGCATCGCTGCAATGCAGCAATGCAGCTTGCGCACGGTGGCGTGCTTCGCGCAGTCTGGAATTGAACCGATTCAGTCTGGACGCACCATGCCCTTGCCGATCCTTGCGCTTGCCATTGCGTCCTTCTGCATCGGCACCACCGAATTCGTCATCATGGGCTTGCTGCCTGAGGTCGCCGCCGACCTCGGCGTGTCGATCCCCGCGGCGGGCCTGCTGGTTACCGGATATGCGCTGGGCGTCGTCTTCGGCGCCCCGATCGTCGCCATGGCCACTGCGCATTTGCCGCGCAAGCCGGTGCTGGTCGGGCTGGCCGTGCTGTTCGTCGTCGGCAATCTGTTTTGCGCCATCTCGCCCAACTACTGGACGCTGATGGCCGCGCGCGTCTTCACCGCTTTCGGCCACGGCGCCTTCTTCGGCATCGGCTCGGTCGTTGCCGCCAGCCTGGTGCCGCGCAACAAGCGCGCCAGCGCTATCGCGCTGATGTTCGCCGGGCTGACGCTGTCCAACATCCTGGGTGTTCCCGCCGGAACCGCACTTGGCGAAGCGTTCGGCTGGCGCTCCACCTTCGTTGCCGTGGTCGGTATCGGCCTGATCTCGGTGGCAGCGATCGCCTGGTTGGTGCCGTCCGATGTCGCCGAGCCAAGCGGTGGCGGCCTGCGCGGCGAGCTGCGCGTGCTGGGCAAGCTGCAGGTCTGGCTGGCCATGCTGATCGCGGCGCTGACCTCCGCAAGCCTGTTCACCGTCTTCACCTACATCAAACCCTACCTCACCGAGGTATCGGGCTTGTCGACCTCGGCAGTCACGTGGGTTCTGCTGCTGTTCGGCGCGGGCATGACCATCGGCAACATCATCGGCGGCAGACTGGCCGACTGGAAACTGATGCCGACAGTGATCGGCACCCTGCTGCTGATGGCCCTGCTTTTCGTTGGATTCAGGCAGTTCGGCGCAATCGCCAGCGTTGCCATCGGCATCGTCTTCCTGTGGGGCCTGCTCATCTTCGTCGTCGTGCCGCCGTTGCAGATCCGGGTCGTCGAGGCGGCCTCCGAGGGACCGAACCTTGCCGCCACGCTGAACCAGGGCGCCTTCAATATCGGCAATGCCAGCGGCGCCTGGATAGGCGGCGTGGCCCTGTCCGCCGGTGTTTCCTATGCCAATTTGCCGCTGGTCGGCGCAGCACTCGCTGTTTTGGCGGTCACCGTCGCTGTGCTGTCGCAGGCGCTGGACCGGCGCGCGCCGGTCATCCCGCTTCCGGCTGAATAGTCTCTTGCGCCCATAGCGCGGCAGGCTGGACCAATCGACATCGGCGCCTTCAAATCGCATGTCTCTCGCTCCTGATGGAGGAAGTCATGCAGAAATCGATCGAACGCATCGCCGGGGAAAGCGAAGGGGTTTCCTACGAATTCCCGCTGTTCCGCTTCACTGGTTCCGACAAGGCTGCTCCTTCGGCCTATCTGCAGGCGGCACTCCATGCCGGCGAGTTGCCGGGTGTCGTCGCCATCGACGCGCTGATGCCGATGCTTGCCAGGGCGGAGGCCGAAGGCCGCATCAAGGGCAACCTCACCATCGTGCCCTGGGCCAACCCGATCGGCCGGGCGCAATATCATTTCGGCGAGCATCAGGGCCGCTTCCATCTCGGCACGCGCACCAATTTCAACCGCGGCTTTCCGCTGCTAACGGCGCCCGACACAGCGCTCTTGCCCGACATTACCCTTGGCAGCGTCGACCAGCGGCTGAAGACGCGGCTGGTGCAGCTCTCGCTCGGCCACGACATCGTGCTCGACCTGCACTGCGATGACGAGGGCCTCGCCTATCTCTACGTCCACACCAGCCTGTGGCCTGCCATGGCCGATTGCGCCGCGGCCATGGGCGTCGACGCGGTCGTGCTGTGGAGCGAAGACACTGACGGCACCTTCGAGGGCGCCTCGATCATGCCCTATCAGAACGTCCCCGCCGATGTGGCCAAGCTCGACCGTCGCGTCGCCACCACCGTCGAATATCGCGGCATCCTCGATGTCGATGGTGCCTTGGCCGCCGCCGACGCCGACGGCCTCTACCGGCTGCTGGTGGCGCGCGGCGTGATCGCCGACAGCGCCCTGCCCGCGCCGGGTCCTTTCACCGGCTTCGTGGCGCCATTGGAAAACATCGACATGATGCCGGCGCCACGGGCCGGTGCCGTGCTCTACGACGTGAAGCCCGGCGACCGCGTCGCCAAGGGCGCGCGCCTCGCCACCATCGTCCATGCACCGGGTGAAGCCGATGGCCGCACCGAAGTGTTCGCACCGCAGGACGGCATCATCCTGACCCGCCGCTCGCGCCGCATCATCCGCGCCGGCGAAGATCTTCTGAAGCTGGTCGGCGACAGGAAGAGCACTGATGCCCGGTCGGGAACGCTGGAGGACTGACTTAGCCCGAAATAGCCAGTCGCGCCTTCGCCTCCAGCCATTCCGCCATCTGCCGGTAAGGCACCGGGCCGTGACTGATGCGGGCGACACCCAGTTCCGCCAGCCGCTGGCGCGGCGGCACATGCGCCAGCGCAATGATGTTGACCGGCAACGCAATTGCCTTGCAGAGCGTCTCGATCAGGCCTTCGTCGCCAAGGCCCGGCGCAAAGAAGCCGTGCGCGCCGGCTTTTTCGAAGGCCTGTGCGCGCTCGATGGCCTGGTCGAGCAGAACGTCATCATGCGCATCCGGTTTCGCCTTGAGGAAGATGTCGGTTCGAGCGTTGATGAACGCCGGTATGCCGGAAGCCTTGACGGCCGCCGCCGCGGCTTCGATGCGCTTTGCCTGCACGGAAATGTCATGCAGGCCGCTGCCACCGACAATCTGATCCTCGAAATTGAAACCGATAGCGCCGGCCCGCAGCGCCAACGTCACCGTGCGAGCGACGATTTCCGGGTCAACGCCGTAGCCGCCCTCGAGGTCCATGGTCACCGGCAGGTCGACCGACCCGACGATGCGCTTGATGTTGTCGAGCGCCAGTTCCAGCGGGATTTTCTCGCCATCGGCGTAGCCGAACGCGGCCGCGACCGGCCAGCTTCCGGTGGCGATCGCCTTGGCACCCGCTTTCTCGATGATCTTGGCCGAACCCGGATCCCAGGCATTGTAGAGGACGACCGGGTTGCCCTTGACGTGGAGGGAATGAAACGTCCGCGCGCGCTCGATCTGCTCGGTCATGGTTGTTTTCCCGTCTTCCTGCTGTTGGATGAGCACTCTAAGCGGCACTGTCGGCTCTGGCGATGTGCCATGAGCCTGAGAAGCGGCGGCCAACGAACAGACTTTCAAACCTGTTGCGCATCCCTCTTTTCGCAGCTATGGATTTCGCCATGAATATGCGTTCGATCAAGACCATTTGGTGGTGGGCCTGCTGACAGCGGCCTGTTCGAACACGTGCGCGTGAATAGAGAGGGTGGCCGCAACGGAAAGTCCGGGCGGCCATTTGTTTTTTCCAAGCCATTCCCGGGTCCGTTGCCCCAAGAAGCTGATGGAGACGGCAATGACGATGAAGGTTCTGGAAAACGGCGCGGAAAGTTTCGTGACCGCGGGTGGCATCACCATCACCCGCGCGCGCCACGACCGGCCGTATGCGGGCGCGATCGACGCTTACGTCGACGGCCTGAATTCGCGCCGCGGCGCGGTGTTTTCCTCCAACTATGAATATCCCGGCCGCTACACGCGCTGGGACACCGCCATCATCGACCCGCCTCTGGTTGTCTCCGCGCGCGGCCGCGCCATGCGTATCGAGGCGCTCAACGGCCGTGGCGAGGTGTTGTTGCCGGTCATCGGCAAGGCGCTGGATAGCCTGGCCGATATCACCATCGCCGAGACATCGAAAAGGCTCATCCGTCTCGACGTCGCCAAGCCCGGCCGTGTCTTCACGGAAGAAGAGCGCAGCCGTGTTCCTTCGGTGTTCACCGTACTGCGCGCCATCACCGCTCTGTTCAAGACCGAGGAAGACGCCAATCTTGGTCTCTACGGCGCTTTCGGCTACGACCTCGCCTTCCAGTTCGACCCGGTCGACTACAAGCTCGAACGCAAGCCAAGCCAGCGCGACCTGGTGCTGTTCCTGCCTGACGAGATCCTGGTCGTCGACCATTATTCGGCCAAGGCATGGACCGACCGCTACGACTATGCCGGCGAGGGTTTTTCGACCGAAGGGCTGCCGCGCGACGAAATCTCCGAGCCGTTCAAGAGCCCCGACCGCATCCCGCCGCGCGGCGACCATGAACCCGGCGAGTATGCCGACCTGGTGCGCAAGGCGATGGATTCGTTCAAGCGCGGCGACCTGTTCGAGGTCGTGCCGGGCCAGATGTTCTACGAGCGCTGCGAGACGCAGCCGTCCGAGATTTCGCGCAAGCTGAAGGCCATCAATCCGTCGCCCTATTCCTTCTTCATCAATCTGGGCGAAGGTGAATATCTGATCGGCGCCTCGCCGGAAATGTTCGTGCGCGTCAACGGCCGCCGCGTCGAGACCTGCCCGATCTCGGGCACCATCAAGCGCGGCGACGACGCAATTTCCGACTCAGAGCAGATCCTGAAACTGCTCAACTCGAAGAAAGATGAATCCGAGCTGACCATGTGCTCGGATGTCGACCGCAACGACAAGTCGCGGGTCTGCGAGCCGGGTTCGGTGCGCGTCATCGGCCGGCGCCAGATCGAGATGTATTCGCGCCTGATCCATACGGTCGACCACATCGAAGGCAGGCTGCGCGAAGGCATGGATGCCTTCGATGCCTTCCTGTCGCATGCCTGGGCGGTCACCGTCACCGGCGCGCCGAAGCTATGGGCCATGCGCTTTATCGAGCAGAACGAGAAGAGCCCGCGCGCCTGGTATGGCGGCGCGATCGGCATGGTCAATTTCAACGGCGACATGAACACCGGCCTGACGCTCCGCACCATCCGTATCAAGGACGGCATTGCCGAAGTGCGCGCCGGCGCCACATTGCTGTTCGACAGCATTCCCGAGGAAGAAGAAGCCGAAACCGAACTGAAGGCATCCGCCATGCTCTCCGCCATCCGCGACGCCAAGACAGGCAATTCCGCCAGCACCGAGCGCACCACCGCGCGCGTCGGCGACGGCGTCAACATCCTGCTGGTCGACCACGAGGACAGTTTCGTCCACACGCTGGCCAATTATTTTCGCCAGACCGGCGCCAACGTCTCGACCGTTCGCTCGCCGGTGCCTGAGGAAGTCTTCGACCGGCTGAAACCCGACCTCGTCGTGCTGTCGCCCGGCCCCGGCACGCCGAAGGACTTCGATTGCGCCGCAACCATCAAGAAGGCGCGCGCCCGCGAACTGCCGATCTTCGGCGTCTGCCTTGGCCTGCAGGCATTGGCCGAGGCCTATGGCGGCGAACTGCGGCAGCTGCACATACCGATGCACGGCAAGCCGTCGCGCATCCGCGTCTCCAAGCCCGGCATCATCTTCTCCGGCCTGCCCAAGGAAGTCACCGTCGGCCGCTACCACTCGATCTTTGCCGATCCGGTGCGGCTGCCCGACGATTTCATCGTCACGGCCGAGACCGAGGACGGCGTCATCATGGCCTTCGAGCACCGCAAGGAGCCGATCGCCGCAGTGCAATTCCACCCGGAATCGATCATGACGCTCGGGCACAATGCCGGCATGCGCATCATCGAGAACATCGTCGCCCACCTGCCGCGCAAGGCCAAGGAAAAGGCCGCCTGACGATCATGGCCGAAGCCGAGAACACGATGGCGATCGCGGCCAAGGCGGCCGCGAAGCGCAAGGTCGCGAACCTCGCCTTCTGGTCGATTATCGTCGCCTTTGTCGTGCTCGCGCTGAAAGCTGCCGCCTGGTACGTCACCGGCTCAGTCGCACTCTATTCGGACGCACTGGAATCGATCGTCAACGTCATCGCCTCGGTCGCCGCCTTCTGGGCGATCCAGATCAGCCACAAGCCGGCCGACCAGGATCATCCCTTCGGCCATCACAAGGCCGAGTATTTCTCGGCAGTGCTGGAAGGCGTGTTGATCGTGCTTGCCGCGCTATTGATCCTCAACGAGGTCTGGCGCTCCTGGCAGACTCCGTCACCCTTGGAACAGCCTTGGGAAGGTCTTGCGGTCAACGGCGTTGCCACGATTATCAACGCCTTCTGGGCCTGGACGCTGATCCGCGCCGGCAGGGCGGAGAAATCACCGGCACTGGTCGCCGACGGCAACCACATCATGACCGACGTGGTGACCTCGATCGGGGTCTTCGGCGGCCTGGTCGGGGCGATCCTGACCGGCTGGCAGATCCTCGACCCCGCACTTGCCGTCCTCGTGGCGCTGAACATCTTGTGGCAGGGCTGGCATGTCATCGGCTCGTCGATGAACGGGCTGATGGACCGCGCCGTCGACACCCAGGAGCACATGCGCATCCGCGACGTCATCTCGGCTAACTGCAAGGGCGCGCTTGAAGTGCACGACCTCAAGACGCGCATCGCCGGCCGCGCCACCTTCATCGAGTTTCATCTGGTCGTCGACGCAGACATGTCGGTCGGCGCCAGCCATGTCATCTGCGACCGCATCGAGGACGCGCTGAAGGCCGAAATCCCCTCGGTGCGCGTCACCATCCACGTCGAGCCCGACGACGAGGCCAAGCTGCCCAAGGGCACGACGGCCGTGCCGTTCGCATGAGGCGGTTCACCAGGTCTCGATTGAGAGATCTTTGATCCGCTCGAATTCCCGGACATTACGGGTCATCAGCGTAAGGTTCCGAGCGCGCGCTTGCCCACCGATCAACGCATCGTAGGGACCGATCGGAGTTCCTAACGTCGCAAGCGTTGCCCGAATCTCCCCAGCATGTCTTGCGTCTTCTCGGTCGAATTCGAGCACCGGGAACTGCAGAGCTTCGATGCGCGCCAAATTTTCAGCCCTTCGCTGGCTCTTTTCAGCACCATAGTGCAGTTCGTGCGCGACGATCGCAGAGAGGGCAAAGTCCTGCGGCCTGTGCCGTTTTAGCAGCGCCAACAGACCCGCGTCGCCCTTGATGACCGCGATGACGGCATTGGTGTCGAGCAGGTAGATCACTTGAAAACGTCATCCAAGGCAGGTCGATCCTGCCCGTCTTGACGTTCGAGCGCCGCCTCGGCGAAATCGTTATCAAGCGGTCCGATCACTTGGTCTAGCCACGCCCAGTCCTGCGCAAGCGGTTCCAGAATGACGGTTTGCCCGTGACGGCGGATCGAAACCTCATCTGTTTCGAAACGGAACTCCTTGGGCAGACGCACAGCTTGTGACCGGCCCGACCAGAACACTTTCGCCTTGTCCATCACGCTATCCTCAAATGAGATATAGCAAAGATATATCCCTTCATGGCGACGTAGACAAGTCCGAGCTCAGGGCGAGCAGGCCGATTGCGGCATTGGCTTCAGCCGATAGACCTTGTCGTCGGATTTCGTCTTTCCGGCGTCCGCCTTCGAACACAGGTCGACGATTGCAAGCGCGCTGTTTGGGTTGGCCAGCATCATCGTGCCGTTGGCGCCACGCTTGAGGAAAATCTCCTTCTGCGCGATGTCGCAGGAGAAATCGCTCATCTTCGTGCTGGCCGCGCAGCGCCACTGGTCGGCTTCGCCCTGGCAGGAATAGGTCTGCGTCACCTTGGCCGATTTCTGCCGTGTGGTGACGGTAACGGCAATGTCGGCGCCGTCTGGCCAATTGGCGGTGTCACCGCCCGAGGCGAAGGACGCCAGTTCTACCTTGCCGCGGAAAACCCGGATCGACTGGGTGAGTTGATCGGGATGCGAGCCGAGATGCGCTGCATCGTAGTCGCGCCCGTAGCAGAACGCCTGGTCCGGCTTCAGCCGCTCGCGCAACGGAGCTCCGAGCGCAGCGGCGACTGGATCGATGCGCGCGAACTCCGCCTGGCAGGTCGCTGCCGGCATCGGGTCGAGGCGGAAATTGTCATCCTCCGAGCCGAGCGCCTGCCTGTCATATTCCGCTGCGCCAAGCTCCTCTTCTGATCCGACATCGAGATAGATGTCGGGCTGCAGATCCGAGAGGAACAGCCGACCCTTGTCATCGACCTTCAGCGACGCAAGCGTCCGGTCGCATTCCATGCCGCAATGGACCGGGCCCGTCTTGCCGTCCTCGGAAGCATGATTGCACCAGCCGCCGGCCCATTCAGGCGACTTGGCGCCGCGCACGGTGGTGGCGATGAAGGCATTGTAGGACGTGTCGGAATTCCCGGTCGGCTCCTCGTTCGGCCGGCTGACCGGATCATGGCCGTAGTAGAAGAAGATCCGCGCCACCTTCTGCTTCGGGTGCGCCTTGAGATGCGCCGCATCATAGACGCGGCCGAAACAGGCATCAGCGCCGTTCGGACTGAGTTCGGTAAGCTTCAGCGCATCGTCGGCGGAGGCCGATCCGGCAAGCGCGCCGAGCAGCACGGCGCAAAACCCGGCGCCGGCAACCGTCTTCCATTCCCCCAACCCAAACGCCCATTCCTTCAACGCCATGTGACCTCTCCTCCGCATCGAAAGGACGCAACGGCAATTTATGCTAGTATTGCGGCTGGAGTCACGCAATTCGCGGTCAGCCGCCAAGCGGAGGAGGATGCCATGCGCCGGCGCGATATGTTCCGCACGGTTCTTGCCGGAACCGGAACGCTTCTCGGTCTGCGGGCAGCACAGGCAGCCGCCACCGAGCCCACAAGGCAAAAAGTCGCCTACCACTTGAGCGACACCGACAAGGTCAATTTCGTGCTCGGCAACATCAAGAACCATTATGAAGGCACCGGCGGCAAGGTCGATATCGTGCTGGTCGTGCATGGTCCCGCGCTCGCGGCCTTCAAGTCGAAAGGCATATCGGCCGCGATTTCCGGGCGCTTCGCCGGCCTGGTGCAGCAGGGACTGGAACCCCACGCCTGCGCCAACACCATGCACGGCATGGACATCACACTCCCCGACCTGCTCGCCGGATTTCATGCAGCCGACAAGGGCGGCGTCGTCAAACTCGCCGAACTGCAAGGCCAGGGTTACGCCTATCTGCGTCCGTAGAGCGGTTTGTTTGACGCAAATCCCCCGGGGAAAGCGCTCACACTTTTCCTTGAATTGCTCCAAGGCTTGAACACCGGGGTGGCAAGGGCCTACGAAGGGCAGGCAGACATCCCGGAGGAAGAACCGTGCCAACCACCACACTCAGCATACCCGATCTTGCCGGCAAGGCAGTGCTGGTTACCGGTGCATCGACCGGCATCGGGGCGGCGCTCGCGCTGGCCTATGCAGCGCAGAAATGCAAGGTGGCGCTGCATTATAACTCGAGCCGCGACGCCGCCGAGAAGCTCGGCCTGACGATTGCCGACAAGGGCGGCGAGGTGTTTCTCGTCCAGGGCGATTTCTCCGTTGCCGCCGATGTCGAGCGCGTCGTCGAGGACAGTGCGCAATATTTCGGCCGCCTCGACGGGCTGGTCAACAATGCCGGCGGCATGCTCGGCCGCATCCCCTATGCCGAGCAGACCGAGGCGCATTACGATGCGGTGATGGACCTCAACGCCCGTTCGGTGCTGACTGCTTCGCGCAAGGCGATCCCGTGGCTGAAGAAACAGGGCGGCTTCATCGTCAACACCTCCTCGATCGCCGCCCGCAATGGTGCGGGCGGCGGCGCCGGGCTTTACGGCTCGGCCAAGGCTTTCGTCTCCAATGTGACGCGCGGCATGGCAAAGGAGCTGATCGGCTTCGGCATCCGCGTCAACGCGGTGGCGCCCGGCACCATTCTCACCCCGTTCCACGAGCGCTATTCGACCGACGAGCAGATCAAGGGCATGGTCGCCACCATTCCGCAGGGACGCGCCGGCACGGCGCAGGATTGCGTCGGCGCCTATCTGTTCCTCTCTTCCGACCTTCTCAGCGGCTACATCACCGGCCAGGTGATCGAGGTGAATGGCGGCCAGTTGATGCCTTGAACGGCTATCGGCATACTGGCGATCTGCACGCTCTTGTCGAAAACTTCAAAGGGAGACAACGGAATGTACGGACTGATCGGCAAGATGCGGGCGTCGCGCGGCCACCGCGACGCGGTCATGGATCTCCTGCGCGCCAGCACCGGCGCCCTGCCGGGCTGCCTGAGCTATATCATTGCCCGCGACCCCGCCGATGCCGACGCGATCTGGGTCACCGAAGTGTGGACCGACGCCGAAAGCCACAAGGCCTCGCTGCAGCTTCCCGAAGTCCAGGCGGCGATCGCCAAGGCGCGGCCGTTCATCGCCGGCTTTGAATTCCAAGTCGAGACCCACCCCGTCGGCGGCTTCGGCCTAGCCGACAGCAAGACGGGGTGAGTTCGATGCCAATTTTGAGGAGCAATCTTTGACGCAGACAGTAAACATTCGCGATGCGAAAGCTCATCTGTCGCGCCTTGTGAGACGTGCAGCCCAAGGCGAGTCGTTTGTTATTGCCAAAGCCGGCAAGCCGTTGGCCAGAATCGTGCCGATCGAACAGCCGGCGCTGCAGGCGCGACGGGTCGGTTTTATGGCCGGCCAGTTTTCCGTCCCCGACGATTTCGACCGCATGGGTCGCAATGAGATCGAGCAACGGTTCAACGCCGGCTTGTGAGACCTGTTACTCGACACCTGGGCGGGTGAGACAATCATTTTTCTGTGAATCGCGGTTCGCATTTTTCGCCCTGCGGGTCTAAGAGCGAAACATGGATTCCTCGGCCGAGCAGCCCTCCCCGGACCTGCCCACACTCGAGCGCATGGCGCGGATGCGCAAGCTCTGGCAGTGGCTTGCCCTGCTGGTTGTTTCCTTGCTGTTTGCCGGCGCGCTGGAACTCGCCGCCCTGCCGGCGGCGCTGCTGATCGGGCCGATGCTGGCCGCCATCGTCGCCGGCACCAATGGCGCCACGGTGCGCGTGCCGCGTCTTCTGTTCGGCGCCGCCCAGGCGATCGTCGGCTGCCTCGTCGCGGCGTCGATCTCGGCCGACATCTTTCCGGTCTTCTACAAGGAATGGCCGCTGTTTCTTGGCGTCGTGGTGGCGACCGTCACAGCCTCCAGCCTGCTCGGCTGGCTGATCAGCCGCTGGCGCATCCTGCCCGGCACCACCGCCGTCTGGGGCTCGTCGCCGGGTGCGGCCACCGCCATGGTGCTGATGGCGGGTGCCTTCGGCGCCGACCAGCGCCTCGTCGCTTTCATGCAATATCTGCGCGTCATCTTCGTCTCGATGACGGCGGCACTCGTTGCCAAGATGTGGGTCGACACGTCTGATGTCGAGATCCCCGCCATCGTCTGGTTTCCGCCGATCGATGCCCAAGCCTTCGCCGCCACCATCGGCATCGCGGTCGTAGGCGGCCTGGGGGGAAAGTTGTGCCGACTGCCCTCGCCCTTCTTCCTCGGCACCTTCATCTTCGGCACCGTCGTCCATCTCGGCTTGGGCGTGGAAATGCAATTGCCGCAATGGCTGCTGGCCGTCAGCTACGCCATGGTCGGCTGGTCGATCGGCCTGAACTTCACAAGGGCGATCCTGCGCCATGCGGCGCGCGCCTTGCCGCAGATCATCGCCTCGATCGTGGGCTTGATCGCCTTTTGCGGCGGCCTTGCCTTCATGATCAGCCATCTCCTGGGCATCGATCCGCTGACCGCCTATCTGGCGACCAGCCCCGGCGGCATGGACAGCATCGCCATCATCGCTGCAGCAGCGCAGAACGTCGACATCTCTTTCGTCATGGCCCTGCAATCAGCACGCTTCCTGATCGTGCTGCTGATCGGCCCGAGCGTTGCGCGGCTGGTGGCGAGAAGCGTCAGGCAATAGGCAGCGGCTAGTCCTCGCCGCCCTCGCCCACGCTGTGCGCGTCCCGGCGCCAGTAGGCCGTAACCAGGTGGCGGTCGCGCGGCAGGCCCCACTGTTTACGCACGATCTTGCGGATCTCCCAGAAGTCACCGAATTCGCAACTGGCCCAGACGTACAGGCCGTCGGCAAGCGCCATCTGATTGCGCTCACGCAAGGCGGTCGACAACAGGCCCGCGGTGCCGGCCTCGCGGCCGTGCCGGTAAAGCCAGGTGATGTCGATATTATCCCCTTGCGCCAGCGCCATCCGGTCGTCCGGCCCATCGATCTCGATCAGCGCCTCAGCGCGTGTTGACGGCGGCAGATCTTCCAGAATCCTGCCTATGGCGGGAAGTGCTGTGTCGTCGCCGAGCAGAAGCAAGGTCTGCGCCACCGGAGCGTCGCCGCCACCGGGTCCGATCATGCCGATGACATCTCCCGCCTGTGCATTTTGCGCGAAGCTGGCGGCGGGCGTCTCCTGGCCGGAGTGCAGCACGAAATCGACATCGAGCCAGCCGCTTGCGGCATCCAGCGCCCGGATCGTGTAGACCCGCACGGCAAGCGCATCGTCGCCCGAAGGCCAGACAATCAAGCCATCGGCACCCATCGACGGCCAGAGCGGCTGGCGGCCAGCCGGCGGCAGCAGCAGCCGTATGTGCAGGCCGCCATGGCTAAACCGGCCGAGATCCTTACCGGCGAAGCGCAGACGCTGCATATGCGCCGAGATCCGCGTCGACGACATCACCGTGATCTCGCGGAAGAAGACCGGCATGCCGGCGTCAATGCCGTCGCCTTGCCAATGGATGCCCCTAGTCGTGCCGAGATGTTCGGCGACATGGCCGGCAACCGTCATCTTCATGTAGGACAGGCAGGTTTCGTCGGACGCCGCGACGCGGATCAGTACGCTTTCATCATCGAGCGTGGCGCTCAACGAACCATAATAGAGGCGAAGCTCCCATTGGTCGGCGACGCCGGTGTCGATCTCGAATTCGCTGTGCTCGGCGCGCAGCCGGTCCATCACCGACCTGATCGCCGCGTCGCTGATCCGGGTTTGCGCGCTCAATTGGTCCATCATTCAAGTCCTTTGCAACAGTTCGGGGCAAGCGCCGCAGCGCCACCGCGGTCAGCGGCATGCCACAGCCGCTCAAGCGCTTCCACACAAACATGACTATCACAGTCATATTATGCGATGAACGCCTAGCGCGCCGCAAGGCGATCGGGAAGGAAATCGACGAACACGCGCACCTTCGGCGACAAATGGCGGTTGGAAGGCCACAGCATCCGGAACTGGCCACGGCCGTCGACATGACCGTCGAGAACGGTACGCAGCCTGTCTTCGTGCAGCGCCTCACGCACCAGGAAATCCGGCATGCAGGCGATGCCGAGGCCGGCGATCGTGGCGCCCTTCAATGCTTCCATGTTGTTGCAGGTCAGCATCGAACGGATCTGCGGTTCAGCGCTTCCGGTTATGAACGGCCACTCCAGCAGCCTGCCGCTGTTGAGGAAGCGGAAGTTTATGCCGAAATGCCTGATGAGATCCGCCGGCTCGCCGGGTGTGCCATGGCGCTCGAGGTAGGAGGGCGCCGCGCACAGCAGCATGCGGAAGGGCGCAACGGGTCTCGACACGAGGCGCGAATCAGGCAGCTCGCCGCTGCGGATCGCGACATCGATGCCCTCGTCGATGACGTCGACGATCCGGTCGTTGAAATCGATGTCGAGTTCGATCTCGGGATAGCGGGCCATGAACTCCGACAGCACCGGCAGCAACAGATGATAGGTGACGATCGGGGTGGATATGCGCAGCCGCCCACGCGGTGTTTCCCGTGTCCGCGACAGCATCGCCTCGGCATCGTCGATGTCGTCGAGGATGCGGCGCACCCGCTCGTTGAACAGCTTGCCCTCTTCCGTCAGGCCAATGCGCCGCGTGCTGCGCTGCAGGAGCCGCACGCCGAGTTCCTGCTCGAGCCGGGCGACACTTTTGCCGACAGCGGAAGCCGAGATGCCAAGCGCCCGTCCGGCAGCGACGAAATTGCCGAATTCGGCGGTGCGGGCAAAGGCCAGGAGCCCGTTGAGACGATCCATCGTGTCATTCCATTCGAGCGTTTCAGTCCGATATACCAGGAAATATAACACTACTCTTCCTGAAATGCCGACGACCTATCTTGTCATCACGACCGGCTCCGCAATCGCGGCCCACCGGCGAGTGCTGTTTCAGATAGGAAAATCCATGACTTCCAGGACCACAACCGGCTCTGCCGAGAGATGGCTCGTGCTCTTGTCCGTGTGCCTTGCCGCGATGACGATGCCATTGACCTTCACCGGTCCGGCCGTCGCTCTGTCGCGCATCGCGGCCGATCTCGGTGGCAGTCCCATCGAGCTCAACTGGGTGACCAACGCCTTCATGCTGACCTTCGGCGCCACCCTGATGGCGTCGGGCGCCCTGGCCGACAACCACGGCCGCAAGCGCCTCTTCCTCGTCGGCCTCTCCCTCTATATCCTGGCATCACTAGGCGCGATGCTGGCGCCGGACATCATCTGGTTCGACATCTTCCGGGCCGTGCAGGGGATCGGCAGTGCGGCCGCCTTCGCTGGCGGCGCCTCGGCACTCGCCCAGGAATTCGAAGGGCCATTGAGGCTGCGCGCCTTCAGCTTCCTCGGCACCAGTTTCGGCATCGGCCTCGCCTTCGGCCCGATCGCGTCGGGCCTGCTCATCTCCGCATTCGGCTGGCGGTCGATCTTTCTTCTGGTTGCGGCACTCGCGATTGCCGCCGCCATGCTCGGCCTGCGCACCATCAGGGAATCGCGCGACCCGGATGCGACGGGCCTCGACTGGGCGGGAGCCGGCACCTTCACGATCGCGCTGGCGTCGCTGACCTATGGCGTGCTCCAGGCGCCGCAGAGCGGCTGGGCTGATCCCCTCGTCGTCACGCTTCTGGCCGCTTCTATCATCTGTTTTGTCGCCTTCGTCGTTGTCGAGCGGCAAGCACAACGGCCGATGCTCGATCTCACGCTGTTTGCCTACCCCCGCTTCGTCGGCGTCCAGTTCCTGGCTGCGGCACCCGCTTACGCCTTCGTCGTCCTGCTCGTCCTGTTGCCGATCCGTTTCATCGGCATCGAAGGGATGAACGAGATCAAGGCCGGGCAATTGATGATCTGCCTCTCAGGTCCGCTGCTGATCCTGCCGATGCTCGCCGGCCAGCTGGCGCGCTGGATCGCACCGGCCACCATCTGCGGCGTCGGCCTACTCGTCGCTGCCGCCGGGCTTGTCTGGCTGAGCCTGACACCACCGGTCGATAGTGCGCTGATGGCGCCGCTGATGCTGATCGGCGTCGGCGTCGCTCTGCCCTGGGGATTGATGGACGGGCTTGCGGTCAGCGTCGTGCCAAGGGAGCGCGCCGGCATGGCGGTCGGCATCTTCAACACCACCCGCGTCGCCTGCGAGGGTGTGGCGCTGGCGATCGTCATGGCGACGCTTTCCGGCTTTGCCGCCGCGCAGCTCGCCGCACAAGGAATGGCATCTTCGACGGACGCAGCGGCGGCAGCCCAGTTGCTGGTGACCGGCAATCTCGGCGAAGCAGCACAACATCTGCCCCAAGCCGGAGCCATTGTTCTGGTCCAGGCCTACGAGACGGCGTTCGACAGGCTGCTGATCGTGTTGGCGGCGATCACCGTCGTCACCGCCCTTGTCGTCTTCCTTGGCCTGCGTCGCGTATCGGCTTCGGAGCGCGAAACCGCCGCCCTGCCGGCATGCCAGGAAGGGTAGCCGTCAGCGGACGGGCCTCGCTATCAATCCAGCCTGTGCATCAGGTCCTCATCCAGCCAACGGCCGAAGAAATAGACCAGTTGCTTGTGCCACCACGGCCAGTCGTGGCTGACATCGCCGCCCCAGTAATCGACCCAGGCGGGAATGGATTTGTCGCGCAGGATCTGTTCCAACCTGCGCGTCTCGACCAGCATCCGCTCTTCCCACGCGCCCTGCCCGCAGCAGAAGATCAGCCTGAGCGTCTTCAGCCGGGCCAGCAGTTTGGGATCGACGATGCCGGGCAGATAGTCGAGCGGCGAGTTGTAGAAAATGTCGCCCTCGAGCGCCCTGCCGAAAAAATCGCGGGCCGAATAGACGCCCGACAGCGCGATGACGCCGCTGGCGAGTTCGGGAAAGCGGAAGACGAAGTTCGAGGAGTGATAGCCGCCCATCGAACAGCCCGAGAACAGCGGCTTCAGCTTGCGCCCGCCATTGGCCTGCTCGGCCGTGGTCAGGAAGTCCGGCAGCGCTTCCTCGCGCACATAGCGGAAATAGGCCTCGTGGCGGGCAATGCGATGGGCCGCGTCGGCATGCTTGTCGAAGAAGGATTCCGAATCGACGCCGTCGACCGTGAACAGCTGGATGCGGCCGGTGTCGATGAATTCGGCCAGTGCGCCCACCCCGCCGGAATCCTCGAACTGGTAGAACCGGCCCTGCGAGGTCGGAAACACCACCACCGGCCGGCCGGCATGGCCGTAGCGCTTGTATTCCATGTCGCGGCCGAGTTGGCTCGAGAAATTCTTATGATAGGAAATGTCCATTGCCTCACGCCTTTTCCGCGTGGATGTACGCGACCGCTTCGCGCAGCGCTGCTTCGTCTTTCGAGCGCATCTGGTAGGCGTAATTTCCCATGGCGCGGCTGAAAACCTCTTCGATGGCCTGATGATGGACGATCTTGTCGCGGTGCGCGGCTAGCACGTCCTCATGGCTGTGCAAATAGTGGAGGCGTCGCTTGCGGCTGGCATAGGCGGTGAAATATTTGCCCTCGTAAGGGCCGCCGGCGGCATCCCTGACCACCATGTCGGCCCACGCCGCATAGACATCGATGTCGAACGTATAGTTGATCGCATCGGTCATCCAGGCGCCGGGCGGGCGCATGTTGACCTCCAGCGCGATGACACGGTCGTCCTTGGTCTCGAACAGCTCGATGTGGAAGAAGCGTTCACGCACGTCGAATGCTTTCAGGATCTTTCGACCGGCCTCCTCGACCGCCGGGTTGATCCTGGGAAAGCAGGTATAGCTCATGTGGCGGTCCTTGTTGACCACCTCCATGACGCTCTGGTCGTAGCGGTGGCTGGCCGCCAGCACCACCTCGCCGTCGCGGTTGACCAGCCCGTCATAGGTCACCACCAGCCCCTCGATGAACTGCTCCATGACGAAGGTCACGTCCTCGGGCTTGTCCCGGAAGAACTGGTCGAGCTCCTTGGCGTTGGAGATCTTGAAGGTATTCGATGCGCCGGAACCGCTGTCGGGCTTGACCACCACCGGATAGCCAACGCGCCGGATGAAGGTCATGGCCCCGGCGCGGTCGGAACATTTGCGCTGCGCGATGGTGTCGACGCCGCTCTTGCGGAAGAAGGCACGCATGCGGCTCTTGCGCTTCAGGTTCTTCACGAAATCGAGCTTGGTGCCGTAGATGTTGAAATCGGTGCGGATGTTGGCTTCCAGCTCCAGCCAGTGTTCGTTGAGCGATTCAAAGCGGTCGATGCGGCCCCACTTGTGGATGAAATGCCCCATTGCCCGGAACACCGGATCGTAGTCCTCCATGTCGGCGACACGGTAGTACTCGCTGAGCGCCGCCTTCAGCTTGGCATCGAGCGCGTCATAGGGCGCGTCGCCGATACCGAGCACCCTGGCCCCGGCCTTCTTCAAACGGTCGCAGAAATCCGCGCCATTGGCGGGAAAATGCGGCGAGAAGAACACGAAATTCATGGACGACCCCTCCCGGCGACTGGACATCGCAACCCGTCGCCCAAGTCTGGCGCATTTGCCGCGCCTGGGGAAGAGCACGCGCGTCGGGGTGCCGCCCGTCTCAACCAGCCGGCAGACAAATCGGACAACTCATCTGCTGCCTAATCCGGACGACTGCTTACGACACGGCCTGCCGAACTCAGCTGAACAAAGGCCTGGCGGCGGCAGTCAGTTCGGCGTGTTGGCAGCTTTTGTGCCGAAAGTTTTTTAATGATAGGAATTTTTTCTTGACTCCCTGCCCTCAGCTAAGGTACATTTTCATCCATGGTGCTGATT